>JAUVJE010000049.1 GCA_030592355.1 Clostridia bacterium | reverse complement strand
GGAAGGGCCATCATGGGTTCAATGTCCGAAAGGTCGATTTCCACCATTTTATCGTACATGGCAACCCGGCCCGGTTTCAGCTCTTTGTAGTCGCTTTCCCTGCCGTGGATTCTATAGTATTCCCTGACTTTTTCATCGGTCTGCCAAATGGAGCTCAGGCATGCGGTTTCAGTGGTCATGACGTCAATGCCGTTTCTGAAATCCATGGATAATCCGGCAATTCCCGGACCGGCGAACTCAAGGACCATATTTTTTACAAAACCGCTCTTAAAAACTCTTCCGATTAAAGCCAGTGCCACGTCATGGGGGCCTACGCCTTTTTTAGGTTCGCCTTTAAGATATACCAGGCAGATTCCGGGATATTCAATATCATATGTTTTTCCAAGCAGCTGTTTTACAAGTTCGGGACCGCCCTCTCCCATTGCCATTGTTCCAAGCGCCCCGTAACGGGTGTGGCTGTCGGAACCGAGTATCATTTTTCCGCATCCTGTCATCATTTCGCGCATATACTGGTGTATTACAGCAAGATGGGCCGGAACATAGATGCCTCCGTATTTCTTTGCAGCAGACAGACCGAAAAGATGGTCGTCTTCATTTATCGTTCCGCCGACGGCGCAGAGGCTGTTGTGGCAGTTGGTCAGCGCATAAGGAAGGGGGAATTCTAAAAGTCCGCTTGCTTTTGCGGTCTGCACTATTCCAACGTAAGTAATGTCGTGGGATGCCATTGCATCGAATTTAACGGCCAGATTTTTAATGTCGCCGCCGGTGTTGTGAGCCGATAATATTGAATGGGCCATGGTATTTTCTGAGTTGTCCCTGCCGGGTTCAAGCACACAGCAGATACTGTCTTTATCGCCTGCCGACACAACCCTGTCCCCATCTAATAAATATACTTTTTCATCATGCAATTTAACCAAAACACTACCTCTTCCTTTATGTTTAGTATAGTATATATTCAGTTAATAGAAAAATAAAGCGGGTTTTTATGATTAATAACGTGATATGGGATTTCGACGGTACTTTGTTTGACACATATCCTGCCATAGCGGGTGTTTTTCTGGAAACCCTGCGTTACTGGGATATAGAGGAAGATTGGAATGAAATCCTGCGGCTTTTGCACGAATCCCTGTCTGAAACCTATGATTATTTTTCTAAAAAACACTCCCTCGACCGCGAAGTTTTCAGAAAAAAGTTCGTGGAAACCGAGGAAGCCATGGATGTTTCCAAGGCAGTTCCTTTTGACGGTGCTCAGAAGCTTCTTGAGCATGTGATTCAAAATGGCGGATTCAATTTCATATATACCAACCGCGGCAGTTCTACATATGGTTTTCTTGAAGAATTTGATTATATGAAATATTTTAAAGAAGTTATAACCCGCGACGACGGATTCGGGCGAAAACCTTCCCCTGACTGCATCAACTATTTCGTAGAAAAGTATTCCCTTGAAAAAGGCGAAACCCTCATGGCGGGCGATCGGGAGATAGACGTGCTGGCGGCACATAATGCGGGGGTTAAAAGCTGCTATTTCAATTCCCACCAAATTCCGATTCCCACAAAGCCCGATATTTACATCGACTCCCTTCCCGACCTCATAAAATTCCTATGACACATTCATTCCTAGCGTGTTTATATCAAAAATGGAAAATCAGCGGAGGGCTGATTTGTCATCCATAGGTCCCAGGGACTAATTTCTGTTTTGACGTATTGTGGAAAATCAGCGGAGGGCTGATTTTCCATTTTTGACGTATTGTGTGGTTTTTGATACCATTTACCCGGAGGATATTATGAAACATTGGCACACTGCTGAAGTTGAAGAAATATATAATATGCTGGAAACCGGCGAGAACGGCCTTTCATCCCAGGAAGCGGAGCTTCGGCTGCAAGAACATGGTAAAAATGCACTTAAAGAAGTAAAAGGTCCGTCGCTTTTCATGCGCTTTATTACTCAGTTTAAAGATGTAATGGTCCTTGTGCTGCTTGCCGCTGCAATAATATCCGGTGCATTGGGAGAGCTGACTGATGCAATAATCATACTCTCAATCGTAATCATCAACGCTGTAATCGGCGTTGTTCAGGAAAGCAAGGCGGAGCATGCCCTTGAAGCCCTTAAAAAGATGTCGCGTCCCTATGCCAGGGTAATCCGCGATGGAGAAATCAAAAGCATAAAGCGCGAGGATATCGTTCCCGGCGATTTAGTTGAACTTGAAGCCGGCGATTATGTACCGGCGGATCTCAGACTAATACAAAGCGCCAGCCTTAAAATACAGGAATCTACCCTTACCGGCGAAAGTACAGCGGTAGAAAAATATATAGAAGCTCTCGACGATTCGGACCTGCCCCTCGGCGACCGAAAAAATATGGCGTACTCTTCAAGCATAATTACCTATGGGCGGGGCAGCGGACTCGTTGTTTCCGCCGGAATGGATACTGAAGTAGGTAAAATCGCCGAATATATATCCGATGGCGATATCGGAACCGAAACTCCACTGAAATTGAGGCTCAATGCAACGGGTAAAATCCTTAGCATTGCTGTTTTATGTGCGGCAATTGTAATTTTTATTACCGGTATGATACAAGGGCGGAATCCTTTTGACATGTTCATGACATCCGTAAGTCTGGCTGTTGCCGCAATCCCCGAAGGCATGCTTGCCATTGTCACCGTGGTGCTTGCAATAGGCGTTCGCAAAATGTCCGGACGCAAAGCTATCATCAGGAAACTTCCTGCGGTAGAGACTCTTGGAAGCACTCAGATAATATGCTCGGACAAGACCGGCACCTTAACTCTTAACAAAATGAATGTCGAAAGAATTTACATACCCGGCAGCAAAGTGAGGAATAATCCGGCAAAAGCAAATTCATATAACACCGAGATGCTTATGAACGTCATGGTGCTTTGCAATGATGCAAGGCTGACCCTTGGAAACGAGGGCATAAAAACTATTGGCGATCCTACCGAGACCGCGCTTATACAATATGCTTTTAACAGCGGATTCAATAAAAACACCATGGAACGCATGCACCACCGGGAATATGAACTGCCTTTCGATTCTGATAGAAAACTCATGACTACCATAAACCGTTTTGACCCTGGCTTAAAGGTTATGGTTAAGGGCGCTCCTGATATACTCATCGAAAAGTGCAGTAAAATACTGACAGACGGCAAAGTCAGGGCAATTACAGATAATGATATTCAGACCGCGGAAAAAGCCAATGCCTCCATGACTGAAAAAGCACTGAGAGTTCTGGCGTATGCATATGACGACATTGAGATTCTTGACCCCGGTGCTGATAGCGACACACTGGAAAACAACCTTATTTTTGTCGGCTTAACCGGTATGATAGATCCTCCGAGACAAGAAGCCAAAGAAGCAATACGGGTGTGTAAGCGAGCCGGCATGCGGGCGGTAATGATAACCGGCGACCACCGAAATACAGCATATGCCATCGCTAAACAGCTGGGAATGGTCAAGAACGAAACCGGGGTTATAACCGGCCGCGAACTGGATAAAATCAGTGAAAAACAATTGGCCAGAACAATAGGAA
Source organism: Clostridia bacterium (assembly GCA_030592355.1). Taxonomy (GTDB): domain Bacteria; phylum Bacillota; class Clostridia; order DUPQ01; family DUPQ01; genus JAFGQE01. Next base: position 9,175 of record JAUVJE010000049.1, on the reverse strand, counting down.
AATATTCTGTTTTTGCGCGTGTATCCCCGGAACATAAAGTCAGAATTGTAAAAGCATGGAAAAGCAGGGGCAAAATTGTAGCCATGACAGGCGACGGCGTCAATGACGCGCCTGCCTTAAAGGCCGCAGACATAGGGATTGGAATGGGTATAACCGGCACTGACGTATCAAAGAGTGTTGCGGATATGGTGCTTGCAGATGACAATTTTGCCACTATCATAGTAGCTGTTGAAGAAGGCCGGAGAACATATGATAATATCCGAAAAGCAATCCAGTTCCTTCTGTCGGCAAATACTGCTGAAGTGCTGGCTGTTTTTACCGCAACCCTGTTCAATTGGAATTTCTTGTTTCCGATACATATATTATGGATAAATCTGGTTACGGATTCTTTCCCCGCTTTGGCGCTCGGTCTTGAAAACGCAGAACCAGGCATAATGAATAGAAAACCCCGGAATGCTTCAAAAAGTCTGTTTTCCGGTATTATCGGAGTCAATATTGTTTATCAGGGGGTCTTTCAGGCGGCCATTACGCTGCTACTCTATATGTTTGCATTGTCCCTTTATGGTAAAGATATAGCGGTGACCATGGCATTTTTAGTTCTTGGATTAATACAGCTTTTCCATGTTCTGAATGTTCGGTCCGCCACGTCTACGATTTTCAGAAAGGGCTTTTTCTCCAACGGACTGCTTTTTATATCATTGGCATTTGCAGGCCTGATGCAGATTAGCGTTGTTTTATTACCCGCACTGAATTCTGTCTTTAAAACCGTCCCGCTTACAGGAATACAATGGCTTTTAGCCATCGGAGCTGCTTTTATGATAATCCCGCTTGTCGAAATAGCTAAACTCATTGTAAAACTTACCGGTTATAAGGACGAATAATCAAACTATCCCTGGGATGATTTGATTTGCTGGGATGATTTGATTTGTATGATGGTTAAGAGAATTAACCCGTCAGGCCTGACGGTAATAATTTTTCATCAGGCAAGGCTTGAAAGGATTTTATCGAATGTCGTGTATGGAGTATACACAAATGAGATAAAATCCGCATTAAACGCAGCAAATCTGACAATAAATTTAAGATAACTACCGATTGGGTGAAATCCATACTCGGTGGTTATAATTAATATTGTCAGATGATGATGGAAAATTAATCCGTCAGTCGAATTGGGAGTTGTATTCGTCTACTAGTTTGCCGACCAGGCGAACTCTTTCTATATCTCCGGTGGATGAAATTTCATCGGAGATACCCAGAATAAGGTTCGGCGCGAATAATTCTATTACTTCACGTGCTTGGTTTAAAAGTTCCTCTTCACTGTATCTTTCATCAAACAGGATGGCGGCAATCCCGTCCACCATATACATATCTCCCATAGCTGCCTTGGCTTCGGCCAATGAAACATCGCCCTGGGGAATCGGGGTTACGGCTTCAATTCCGTCAAGATTACATTCTTTTGCATAATGAAGAATCCGCTTAACATCGCCGTCCCAGTGGCTGTATGTGAACCTGCCTCCCCTGTGAAGTAATTCTCCCCTGCGCTGATACACGGGAAGCACATATTCTTCGAATATATCCGGCCTCAGATAGCCGTCATGCAGGTTGTCGCCGTAATTAATTATATCAATGGGTGAATTGTTGATTACCTCGATCAACCCCTCCTGATTGGCCTCAAGGGCATCGCAGTACTTCCTCACAGCGGCCGGGTAGTCTGCAAGCGCATACGAAGTTTTAATGAACCCCATCCTCCTGATGTACAAGTGCTGTATGCCTATGCGGGGCATATACATGCATGGCGCACCCAGACCGGCCCATTCTTCGCTGATTTCTTCAAATTTGTCCGTATCAAAGGACCATCTCGCACGGCTGTCCGCCCATTCGAGAATTCTAAGCTCTTCTTCGCTGTTTACAAACCACTTCTCATAATATTTTCCCACGTTGGAGGAATTTCTCCTCATAATGCATGTGATTGCGCCTATGGGGGTAGTGATTTTATGCAGTTCCCGGATATCGTCCAATTCCTCAACGGTAACTTTTACCCCGGGATGCTCCGTCCTCACATAACATGAATTGTATGCGTAAATTCTCGCCGAACAACCAAGGCTCCTGTAAAGCTCCGGTCCTGTCATGCCTGCGTAAATGCCGGGCAGCTGCCCGTCGCGGCTTATATGATCGCTGAACCAGCATCCGATTCTTGGTTGCCATATAATCTTTTTATTGTCCGGATTGAAACACACATCATGGTGAAGTCTAACAAAATCAGTTTTCAAATAACACCTCCGACACAAAAATTATATCACGTTTTCGACTCTCTGACCCTAGGTCAGAGAGTTGAAAATCAGCTACTTGACCCAGGGTCAGAGAGTCGATGTGCTATTTTTGGCATTTCCGGTTTTTTTTGGCTTTACACCCGAACATATGTTCGGTATAATATATCTACGGAGGATACAGCGGTATGAAAATGCTCATGAAAAATGTGGATATGATATGCATCAGCACCAGGGACGGAACAATTTCACCCCTCAAATTCCGTATGCCTGACGGAAGAGGCGGCACTATCGTTGTTAAAATTGACAGGGTGCTTATCCGGGATGAACAAAAAATCGCCGGCAACCGCATGCTGGTTTACAAAGTTCAGAGTCTTATCGGAGATATTGAAAAAGTATACGAGATGAAATACGAAATAGCCACCTGCAAATGGTATATATCAAAAATGTAAACACCGCCGTCCCCGATGCAGTATAGTTTCTATGGCGGTAATTTAAAACAGCATCATCACAATGTCTTTAAAATGGGCATCATTACATATCCCAGTATTACAATTACGAACACCGCGGCCATTATCAGTGCGGCAGGTATGAATGTCAATATATCCCCCGCTTTAAATTCCGGTTCGACAGGTATTCCCGTCTTTGTCTTTTTTGTCCTTCTGTGAAAAATATTGAGCAACGTTATGGCAACCGCAGCAGTACCCAGTACGACTGCCGCCAGCATGATTATCTGAATCCACAGGGGAAATCCCAATGAAGCCGCTTCGCTTTCCAACATTACGGATTCCGGAATTTTTGCCGCAAGGAAAGACAGGAGCATTGCCGCTGCATTATTGGTAAAGTGCGCTAGTATACCGGCATAAAGCGAATTAGTTCTATACACTATATATGTTATCAGCAGGGATAATACGAACAACCCCATAAATTGTTCGATACTGAAATGGAACGCAGTGAAAAGCAACGATACCAGCAGGAACATACCGGCTTTCCCAAGTTTTTCAAAGCTGGTTTGAAGCAATCCTCTGAAAAGAACCTCTTCGCAGACAGCCGCAACCACTCCGATAACAAGTATGCTTAAGAAAAGCTCCCATCCGCTTTCGGGAATCGGTATATCAACATCAATATTATGGCCGAGTATAACCCGCACCACCCACATGTTAAATGCATTCAACGCCATGCTCAGCGGCATCGCAAATAAAGTTGCAAAGAGAATCAGTATGCCGTTAATCGGTGAAAATCCGCTTAACTTCAAGTTGAGCCGGAAACTTTTTCGCATTATTATCAGCGCCGCGAGGGTTGGCAGCAATATGGGGATTACTTCACCCAAGGTTCCGGCGATATAAAAATTTTCAAATGGATTGATAAACGAAACCAACAGGAACAACATCAGGGATACTGTAAAAACTATTCCTGCCTGAAACATTGTGACTCTTTCTTTTCTCATAAAACTCCTTATGCTATTTAATGGCCGGAAACACCACTTTAAAAACACTTCCTTCTCCCGGCTCCGACTGAACGCTTATTTCACCATTATAGCTATCGCATATGCTCTTCGCAATGGACAATCCAAGTCCATACCCGCCTATTTTTCGACTTCTGGCACTGTCAATCCTAAAAAATCTTTCAAAAATTTTACTCAAATCATTTTTACCCATTCCCTTGCCGCTGTCCTTAACCTGCAGTATGGAGTTTCCGTCTTCCGTATAAGTTTTGACTTCAATTGTTCCGGTATCGGTGTATTTGATTGCATTTTCAATCAGAATAACAGCAAGTCTGTTAATTTCAATGGCCGGGACATGTACTTTTACATTCTGGCAGTCAGTTTTAATAGCCAGCCCTTTTTTAGCTGCAATCGCTTCAAGCTTATCGGCCGCTTTTTCAACTTCGCTGTTCATTTCAGTTTCCGAGACCAATTTCTCTTTTTTAGTTAAATCTTTTTTTGACAGGAACAGCAGATTTTCAATCAGGTTTGCCATCCGCTCCGTCTCTGCAATAACATTATCAACCCACTTGCGCTGCTCTCCTATGGTAGCTTTGTCATTTTCCCCCACCACTTCCATGTTGGTTTTAATGATTGCTACAGGGGTCCTGAGTTCATGGGATGCGTCGGATATGAACCGCCGCTGCTTATTCCAGGCCCTGGCAACGGGAATCAAAGCCCTTTGGGTCAGGAAAATACTGGAGATGATTATCATAACCAAAGCAATCAGTCCGATGAAAACAGTGTTTTTCATTATCTGCTTGTTCAGTTCCCTCTCCTGGGTCGCATCTATGAAGAAATAGTAAGTTATATCGCTGCTGGAAATATTAAATGTAAAGAACGTTCTTTCCTCATGCCTTATGTACTTCATATCCGGCATATCGTCATCTATCAATTCGAATAAATCCTGCCTGTAATTATTTTCCCCTGTCCCCGACCCCGGAAATTGCTCATTTAAAATCAACCGGCCGGCGGAATCAACGGGAACCGGAATCATCTTGTTTCCAAGGATAGGGGCATTATAGTAATTCCCCGGTCCTTTTGTATAATACATGCCGGTTTCTTCAATCTTGTTTTTTACATCTTCGGCTTTCCTTCTCATAATACTCATGGAAGAATAGGAGGTAAGGGCCATTATGGTAATGATTATCATCGTTACCACCCCCAGGTTCAGCAGAACCATTTTTATCTGCAGTTTACGAAACATTATTTCACCTCTTTGAGTCTGTAACCCACTCCCCTGATGGTTTCTATAGTTATGCCTGAATTCTCACATGATACTTTTTTGCGAAGATGGTGTATATATATTTCTACAATGGTTACATCAGAATCCGTGTTAAATCCCCACACCTTATCAAAAAGCCTGTCTTTGGACAGGGTATTGTCTTTGTTTAATAATAAAAACTCAAACAACTGCGCCTCTTTGAATGTCAGTTTGATTTCCCGGTTTTCACAGAAAACCGTAAGTAATCCCGGCTTATACCTGATATTGCCTACAACCATATCCGAACCTGTCTGAACATCTTTATCTTTTCTCCTGAGCAGGGCTCTGATTCGGGCAAGCAGTTCCTCGGTTGAAAAAGGTTTTGCCAGATAATCATCGGCGCCTGAATCAAGCCCTTTTACTCTTTCTGAGATTCCGTCGATGGCTGTCAGGAATATGACCGGCGTTCCGATGCCCTCTTTTCTGATTTCCTTAATTATTTCCATACCGGACATTCCCGGAAGCATCCTGTCAAGTATTATTACATCATAAATTCCTGAAAGGGCGTTATCCAGGCCGTCCTCGCCGTTATACGACACATCGGTTTCATAACCGTGTTTTTTCAATATATGGGAAAGGGCATCAGCAAGTCTTTCTTCATCTTCAACCAATAATAACCGCATGTTTTTCTCCAAACGTAAATATTGAGTTAATATAGTAAATTCAACATAAAAATATCTTATCAGAAAAATCCATTTTAGCAAATCCTATGAAACTTGATTATTTTAAGGTGTTTTTAAGGTTGCATACTCATACTGAGATTATAAAATAAAATTACTGGAGGGATTCATCGTGTCCAAAAAGGAAAAACTAAATTCCAAAATTGATAAATCAATTCCAAAAAAGAGAAAGAAAAAGATAATAAGACTGTCAATATCATTGGCAATAGTCGCCGCACTTGTAGTATGCGGCATTATTTTCATACCTAGATTACTGAATACCAATGATGACGCGGGAACCACTCTGCAAAAGAGGACAGCCGTTGTTGTACAGGGTGATATTGTAAAAACCATCGGTGCCTCGGGTCCACTCGAATCATCCGACAAGAAGGCTTACAGGCCTGAAAAGGCAAGTGAAATTGTAGAGATACAAGTTGAAGACGGCGACTATGTTGTTGCCGGCGATACCATAATGGTTCTTGATTCTTCCTCTACAGACAGCGCTATACAGGCTTCTGAAGATCAAATTGAAGGCAAACAAGGTCAGATTGAAGACAAACAGGATATGATTGTAGATAGATATGATGCAATTGACGACCGCAGGGAAGATATATCCGACAAAAAAGACGAGATTGACGAAATTGAATCAAGCATCGCCGACCTTGAAGATGAAGCAGAAGATACTGAAGGTCTGCGGGCCGACCTATATATGTATGCGCCCATCAGCGGAACTGTCTTTGATATTATGGTGAGTGTAGGAGATACAATAAATACAAACAGTATTTTCGCCACTGTTACCGATACCCTTTCATATGAAGTCGAGATGCCTTTTTCAGTTGACTTCCTAACCGGTGAAATCCAGGAAGTCGTCGTAGATTACAGAAACGATAAAATACCCGGAGAAATTATTTCATATGCGGATTACACCTACAAAGATCGGTTCGGCAATGAATTGGTTGATGTCGTTATAGCATTCAGCCCTGACATTTCATTGCCTGCCAATGGCATGGTTACCGCAATAATCCGGACGGATGAAAAGTCTTACTACTGTAATACTGATACAAGACCGTATTTTTCAGATACAGAAAAAATAACAGCTGAAGTACCCGGCGAGATATTAGAACTTTTCCTAATCGAAAAACAATCCGTAGAAGAAGGCAACCTTGTTGCTGTTATCGACGGGGCATCCATTGATAATACCGCTGATAACCTTAGCAACCAGATAGAATCCCTGAACAATCAAATAGACTCTTTAAACGATAGTATCGAAATATACTATGAAAATATTGATACATATTACGAAGATATAGCAGACTTTAATGACGATATTGAGTCGCTTTTAGAAGACATAGTCGAAATTGAAGCAGATATTGATGATGCCAGGGAAGAATACGAAGATGCCGTTGTAACCGCCGATTTTAATGGAATAGTAACAAACATCGGAGTTAACGAAGGTGATACAGTAAACACAAATGTTACGCTTTTTACCCTTGTCAGCATGGATAATCCGGAAATGCAACTTGCAATCGATGAATTGGATATCGCGGAAATCAAAGAAGGCCTTGAGGCAATTGTCGTTATAGATGCTTTGCTGGATACTGAAAAAACACCGGTTGCGGCAATAGTTACAGCAATTGCACTCGAAGGAAATTCCCAGGGCGGCGTAACTACATATGATGTTACCGTAACTCTCACAGAACCTGTAGAAGGACTGAGGCTGAGCATGAATGCCACCGCAACAATTTACACCAGCAGGAGTGATGATACTTTATATATCCCAATAGAAGCTGTTGTAATGCGAAATGGCATAAGTTATGTATATGTTGATGACTCAATCGTCTCCGATACAGATGTAAAGGCAAATATAAATACTGACACAGAAAAAACCGCAGATGACGGAACCGCGGAAAGAACAGGCGGCAAGGGCGGCGGCAATTTTGATTTAGACAGTATGACGGCAGAAGAAATAACTGCTCTGAAGGCACGGCTTGCCGAAAAGGGAATGACAATTGAAGATGTCCAGGGTCAGCCTGCACCGGGAACCACAGGCGAAACTGTTTCTTCAATGGAAGACTATTATGCGGGAGCACACCTTGTCGAGGTAACAACAGGTATTTATAATGAAACCAGCATCGAGATACTTACCGGTCTGACTGTTGGCCAAAAAATCGTATTGCCTCCGATTTATACATCCGCTGCAACAACATCTGCCGCTCCTGATGCCAGTAAATTAATGACAATTCCCGGAACCGGCGGCGGAAGGGGCTCAGGAATACCTCCAACAGGAGGAAAATAATAATGGCTTTCTTAATCGATATAAAAGATATGACAAAAACATACGTTATGGGAAGCAACATAGTAAGAGCGCTTGACGGAATCGACCTGACCATTAAGAATGGTGAATTTGTATCAATCGTCGGTCCGTCGGGAAGCGGGAAATCCACCCTTATGAATATGCTGGGTTGTCTTGATGTCCCTGATTCCGGCTTGTACCACATTGATGGTATGGATGTCGCAGGTTTAAGCGACAACGCCCTTGCAGCGATCAGAAGCGAAAAAATCGGTTTTGTCTTCCAGGGCTTCAATCTGCTGCCGAAGTTCACGGCACTGGAAAATGTAGAATTACCCCTGATATACAGAGGGTTTTCCCATAAGGCAAGGAAGAAACACGCGCTGGAAGCCCTTGATAGGGTTGGTTTGAGTGACCGCTTGTACCACAGACCTACCGAACTCAGCGGAGGACAACAGCAAAGGGTTGCCGTCGCACGGGCTTTGGCGGGTAATCCGCCGTTGATTCTTGCCGACGAACCCACGGGAAATCTTGATTCCCATACCGGGAAGGAGATTCTGGATATGCTGGATAAAATTAACGATCAGGGAAACACAATTATTCTGATTACACATGACAATTTACTGGCCCATAAGGCTAAACGGACAATAGAAATTATGGATGGAAAAATCATACAGGATTCGGAGGTGAGATAATGGGCTTTTTTCAATCACTAAAAATGGCTATAAGCAGTATAACCAGCAACAAAGGACGTTCTTTTCTCACAATGCTGGGAGTAATAATCGGTGTTGGCGCTGTAATTGCCGCGACAGGTTTTGCAATGGGCAGTACAGCCAGTATTACGGAATCCATAGAATCCCTGGGCACAAATAAACTTACAGTCAGTATTACGGGACGTGGCAGCAACAGGGACGTAGATTACGAAGAATTTAAAGAATTCACTGATGAAAATTCAGAGCTGATATCACAAATGGCTCCAACGGTCTATGGTTCGTCCACCCTTAAATATAAAACTACAAACGCAAGCGGGACAAGTGTTTTAGGCACAAGCCCCGACTACGCAGATATAAATGACATGCATGTTCAGGACGGCCGGTATATTCTTGATCTGGATATGGAATTCAGACAGAAAGTGGCCGTTCTTGGGACTGCTGTGGTAAATGAACTATTTGATGGGGTATCCCCTCTTGGCGAGATAATTAAAATCGACGGAAT
>JAUVJE010000108.1 GCA_030592355.1 Clostridia bacterium | reverse complement strand
ATAACCATACCCGCCGTTGTATCTGGACATGGTTACTGTCCCCGATGCGGATGCATAAATTTCATCTCCGTATGAACCGCCTATATCCGAACCGGTATGTTCTTTAAGAACATGTAGAATGGGGTGCCACCTCATACCGAAGTCTGAGCCGACATAGATGCTTTCGGTCGGCCATAACGATGGTATATATTCAAGATAATCTGTAAGTGTTTCCCTTATTTCCCTGAATTGCAGCATTTCAGAATCAGAGATTTCAGCCATTCCCTGGAATTCGTTAAGAAGAATATTAATTCCTTTTATTTCTTCAATGAATTGATCAATTTTGTTTACATTAAGGGTTTCAGTTGTGGTTCCGGGAAGTGTTGAAAAATATTGTGATGAAAAACCTTCAAGTTTATTTGCCAGGTGAAGTATTCCGCCTGAAATTGACGCCTGGGTAAATTCAATCTCATTCAATTCATCAAGCTTAGCTTCCAGCATGGCAGCCTGCCTGTCAATATACAGATTAGAAACCGTAAGCTGCTGATGGTATTTGTCAATAATGTATTGTGTGTTGGCGTTTAAATCGCGGTTTTGATTTATGAAATATGTCAGAACCAGTGACAGACTCGTAATTATTATGGCGAAAATCATAAAAATAGCCATTAGCTTAGTCAACGGGGCTGTCAGTTTAAAGGTTTTTGAAGCTTTTCCGTTATGTGGCAAATAAACGAGTGTAGAATATTTTTTTTCTTTAATGTGGCTGTTTACGCCGCGTTTTTTCATTAATGTCTCCCATAATCTTTTCTTTAAATATTTTCAAAGAATGCGCCGTCGGGCGAAATATCCTTTTACAAAAGAAATCCATATATATTTTACATATCTGCCATTATAAGTCAAGTATAAATTACGCAGTATAAGTATTTTAATATTTTTTCATGTAAATTTCAACTTTTGTGTTTGAACGGAGTATTAATTAAGAACTTCCGCGTTTATCTTGAGGTTTATTTATCTCTGTTTATAAACATTATTACCGGTACGGCAACCACCGGTAGCAAAGCTGTCAGTATTGTAAGTATAAAAGCATTTTCAGGGTCAAAAGTCTCATAAAGCTTATGAAATGCAATTACCAGAACCAGCAGTCCTATAGCCGAGAGAATGAATCCCACCAATGGAACATAAGCAAGTCCCACAAATAAAACAAAGGAAAGGGGTAGTATAATTTCTGTGTTTGTCAGGTGCAATTTGAAAATGTGTATGTCACCGACCATCTTTCCTATACAGAAAAAATTCACTATGGGGACCCACGCAAGCCACGGATTTGGCATGCCACGCTTTTTTACCATCATATAAAGACTGTATGAAAAAAGAAGATACAGTGCAATTCCGAATACTATCCCGAAAATCAAACCCAGTGTTTTTAATATCATGTCGCTGGTTATATATGCGGATGGATCCATGCCGACGATATCCTCCAAGGTATAGTCTATAACAATTATAATATATCAAGGGCATATGTACAACTAAAAAAACCGGTGAAAATGAGTGATTCCAATAGATAATGCTGATTTCTCAAATATTCAAATCGCTTTGTATTGGCAGGATTATTTCAAAAACTGCGCCATGAGGTGCCGCATTCCCTGCGGTGATGGTCCCTCCGTGATTCTGGGCAATTGCAATTGCTATCGATAACCCGAGCCCTGAGTTTCCACCGGGACCTTTATAAAATCTTCTGAAAATTTTATCTTCTTCGCCGCTGTTAAATCCGTCTCCGTCATCTTTGACTGTTATAACATAATAGTCATTTCTAATACTCGTGTCTATAAAGATTGCCTTTTTAGCATATCTAAGACAATTTGAGAGTATGTTAATCATAAGTTGCAGTAGTTTTTCGCCGTCTCCCCTAAGGGTGTATTTGCTAATGTTAAGAGAAAGGATTTTTATGCTTCTTGCATTTTTAAGCCCGGATACCGAATCAACGGATCGTTCGATAACTTCGCTGATTTCAATATCCGTATAATTATAGAAGTCAGGCATGGATTCAAGTTTTGACAGGTATGAGATTTCCCCGACAAGTTTTTTCAAACGTACGCTTTCTTCAGTTATAATATCAAGAGTTTGTCTGTCAGCGGGGAAAATACCGTCCTTAATGCCTTCGGCATAACCCTGAATAGACATAAGCGGTGTTTTAAACTCATGAGATATATTATCAAGAAATTCTCTTTGCACCCTATTGTGATTTGCCAGTTCTTCAGCAGCGGCATTCATACTTTTTGAAAGAGCCTCAAATTCGTCGCCTGTTTTAATGTTGGTGCGGGACTCGAAATTTCTGGATTTTAAATCAATTGCCTGTTTTTTTAATTTAACCATCGGGTTGGTTATTCTTTCGGCCAAAACCAGTGCTACTACGACAGCTGCCGCCATTATAGCAAGAAAAACAATAATCATTATTTTTGTAAACCCTCTGGAAAAATCACTTATGCTGCTGAGAGGTGTATATAAAATTATAATAATCCTGCGGTTAGCTGCCGAGTGTGCCGGAACCGGGAAAAAAGTGGCCATATAAACCGTGTCATTGATTTCAACGTTAAACGGTTCAAAATTTCTGGCGTTTATTTTATTAATTAGCAAATTATGTGTTTCAGTTGATAAGTTGAGCTCAGGATTTGCAGGAGTTAGAATTTGGTCGCTTCTTATATGATAGAAAATAGCGGTACTGCTGCTGAGACCAAGCTGCCCCAGGGTTCTTCTTTCGGCTATTATAGCCTTGATATAACTTTCCCGGTCTTCGACATCTTCCAGCGCATCAATAATCATAGATTTAACAAGTGCCGTTTCCTGCAAAAGCCCATTTGTTACATTGTTTTTAACATAGTTTTTTATCAATGGCAGTGAAATTAAGTAGAAAACAACGAATGCAACTGCAATAAGAGTAATATATGATGTTATTAAACGGGTCTGAAGTTTCATTTTACCCTCCCGAAGATTTATAGCCAAAGCCCCAGATGGTTGTTATTTCCATAGAGGAATCTGCAGTATTGAGTTTTTTTCTGATTCTTTTAACAAGATCATCCACCGGACGAACATCACCTATGTAGTCGTATCCCCATATGGAATTGATTAACTGTTCACGAGAATAGGCTCTCCCCGGATTATTAACGAATAAGCTAAGAAGTGCATATTCTTTTCCTGTAAACTCTGTTGTGTTTCCATTTACCATTATTGAACGAGCGGAATCATTTATTTCAACATCGCAGTATAAAGAAATGTTTTCTGTATGTTCAGGCTTCGCTGGATATAGTCTTTTAAAAATATTTTTAACACGTACGACAAGTTCCCGGGGGCTGAAAGGCTTTGATATATAGTCGTCGCTTCCTAGTTCAAGACCCAGGATTCTGTCGACTTCCTCATCTCGGGCGGACACTATGATTATTGGAACATTGCTGCTTTTACGGATTTGTTTACATAATTCAAGTCCGTTGGTTCCCGGCATCATAATATCTATTATCAGCATATCACAGGGGTTTCTTTTAAATGAAATAAGCGCACTTTGGGCGTTGTTGAAATCGCGAATTTCATAGCCCTCTTTTTCGAGATATGCTCTTATTAGGTCCCTTATTCGTTTTTCATCATCGACGATGTAAATTATTCTATTCATAATACTGATTTAAATCTATCATATCGGCGGGTTTCTTTCCAATAATCAGATGCTTTTTCACACTTTTTACACAAATACCGTACCATAGGTTTCAAAGCCCGCATGGAAAACGATGAAAGGTATTAATCGACGAAACCTTACCGGAAGGTTTTAGGATTTTTACCAAAAATCCCCGGAGAGGGATATTATTTGTCCAGCATGCGGTTCATATGCTAAAATCAAATGGGTGGAAATAATGAAAATTTGTGCTGTAATACTTGAAACTGCAGGAAGGTCCTACGATAAAATATATCATTACCATGTGCCCTGTGAATTTGAGGGAATCCTTAAAACAGGGATGCGGATTACTGTGCCTTTTGGCAGAGGCAGGTCTTTTCGCACAGCGTGGTTTCTTGCATTTGTTGAGGACACGCGACAGAGAAAGTTCAAATCGATTGAAAAAGTTTTGGATGACGCCCCGCTTCTTGAAAAAAATATGTTCAGATTGGCAAAGCTAATCAGAGACAGATACTTTTGTAGTTACGGCAGTGCGATTTCGCTGATGCTTCCGTCCGGCATGAAAATAAAGAGAGAAACAATTGTAGTTGATGAAGATGGAAAAGAGTATTCAACCGATGAATATTTAGCATTGGCAGGTATTGATAAAAGGGACCTTGCAGCAGCCGTGGCATCAGGCAGGATTCGCTTGATTGAGAAGGAACAAAGAGCTGCGAAAGCCAGGATGTTAAAAGCCGTAAGATTGAAAATTCCCACTGAAACCGCATTGGCAATGATTGAAAATAATAATTTTATTAATAGGAAACATATGAGAGCGGCAGAGGTGTTGCTTGAATACGGTTCTGTTACAGTGACTGAATTTGAGGCATATGAATCTATATCCAGATCGGTTTTAAAAACAATGCAGAAAAACGGGCTGGTTGAAATGTTTGATAAAAAAATCGAGAGATACCCGGAAGACCCCGGTGAAATACCTACAGGTGAAAGAGTAACTTTAAATATAGAGCAATTCAATGCAGTTGATAAAATTTCAAATACGATGAGCGAAGGAAAGTATGATTCATTTCTTCTTCATGGAATTACCGGAAGCGGAAAAACAGAAGTTTATCTCAGATTGGCGGAAAAGGCTGTTGCATCCGGAAGGCAGGTGATAGTTCTGGTTCCGGAGATTTCATTGACGCCAATGATGATTAGGAGGTTTAAGGCGAGATTTCCGGATAAAATAGCAATACTGCACAGTAGACTTTCCATGGGAGAAAGATATGACCAGTGGATGATGATTAAGGAAAAGAGGGTTTCCATTGCCCTTGGAGCCAGATCCTGTATTTTCGCTCCTTTTGATAACTTGGGTCTTGTTATTGTTGATGAAGAGCATGAGCCGTCATTTAATAGTGAAACAACCCCCAGATACAGTGCAATTGACGTAGCGTCCATGAGGTGCTCTCTTGAAAAAGCGGTTCTGGTCGCGGGTTCGGCAACACCCCTTGTCGAGGATTATAAAATAATGAGTGACAAAGGCAGTATTATTAAGCTGAAAAAACGAGCGGGTCCGGGAAAGCTTCCTAATACGATGGTTGTGGATATGAAAGAGGAAATTAGAAACGGGAATTTCAGCTTGTTCAGCAAACGCCTTGAAAATGAAATCCGGTTGAATCTTAAATCAAAAGAACAGACATTGCTGTTTCTTAACAGGCGCGGTTATGCATCATTCATATTATGTAAAGACTGTGGCAATACCAATTTGTGTAAGAATTGCGATATTTCGCTGACTTATCACAAAAGGCTGAATGCTATGGTATGCCATTACTGCGGTCATATGGAGGCCGTTCCGACCCGTTGCGGGGAGTGTGGCTCAGCAGCTATTCAAAAACATGGCATAGGGACCCAGATGGTCGAAGAGGAAGTTTCCGCAATGTTTCCTAATGCTTCGGTAATAAGGATGGATTCCGATGCCACCGGCTATAAAAATTCCCACATGACCATATTGGATAAATTCAGGGATGAAAAAATTGATATTCTCATTGGAACCCAGATGATTGCAAAGGGACACGACTTCCCGGATATAACGCTTGTAGGAATACTTGCCGCCGACACCCTTACTGCGGGTTACGGATTCGATTCGCAGGAAAGGGCATTCCAGTTGATTACCCAGGCGGCCGGACGGGCCGGAAGGGGAGAAAAGCATGGAAGAGCCATTGTCCAGGCATATAACACGGATGCATATGCAATTGACTGTGGAGTCAGGCAGGATTACGGATTATTTTTCATGAAAGAAACCAAGCTTAGGGAAGCGTTGGAGTATCCACCCTTCGGTATTGTCGCCAGGATTTTATTCACGTCTTTAGATAATGCAAAGGCAAGAGGCTGGACTGAAAAGGCAGCGGGGATATTAAATAAAAGCGGTGCGGATGTTTCGGGAGTGGAATATGCCCCTGTTTCAAGAATTAACAGGAAATACAGATATAGAATAGTCGTCAAGGGAATTGACGCTGAAAAAATCAGGAATCAGGTCAGCAGCATGTTTCTAAAAATATCTGCAAAAAAACCATCTGATGTCGCATGCAATATAGAAATTCGGGGAGACCGGCTTATCTGAAGAAGAAACACCGGTATCGCATCCCAAATTTCAGGCGATTTTTCATTTCCGGCTGGTTAGCCCTAAGTCAGTTAGTAAAAAATATAATAACTGCAGGATATTATTGGTAAAATCTGATATTCTTTTTAAATATATTTTGGATTTTAAATTTACCCGGAGTTCAATAGTAAGTTTTGAGTAAAAAGCGGTCAATGATGGTATTATATGTACAGACGAAAGGTATAGTTTTTAAGAATTGTAAAATTATTTAGGAGTAACTATGGCATTAAGGAATATAAGAATAAACGAGGACCCGGTCCTTAGGAAAAAAGCGAAAAAAGTAGATAGGTTTAATAAACGGCTCCATGGATTGCTTGATGATATGGCTGAGACAATGTATGCGGCGCCCGGTATTGGACTTGCTGCGCCTCAGGTTGGAATTCTTAAAAGGGTAATCATCTTTGATGTTAATGACCAACTTTTTGAAATGATCAATCCTGTTATAACCGAGACAGAGGGAGAGCAGATTGATATAGAAGGATGTTTGAGTGTGCCGGGCAAATACGGAAGAGTTCAGCGTCCTGAAAATATAAAAGTGGAATATCAGGACAGAAATGGTGAAAAACTTTCTCTTGAAGCAGAGAGTTTGACAGCCGTGTGTGTTTGCCACGAGACAGACCATTTGGAGGGTAAGTTGTTTACTGATATTGTCATTGAATATCTGACGCAGGAAGAACTTGAGGAATCAGGGAAAGAACTTGATGAAGCGCTTTAAGATACTTTTCATGGGAACGCCGGATTTCGCCGTTCCGTCTCTTGAGAACCTTATCAGCGACGGGCATAATATTGTAGGCGTTGTAACACAGCCGGACAGAAAAAGAGGGCGCGGCGGAGCGATGTCATTTTCTCCGGTAAAGAAAGCTGCAGTTTTACACGATCTGAAAATATTTCAACCGGGAAAAATAAGAAACAAAGAAATGGTGGAGAAGCTCAGGGAACTTGACCCTGATTTATTCATAACCTGTGCATATGGCCAGATACTGTCACAGGCATTGTTGGATATTCCACGGTTAGGGTGCATTAATGTACATGCATCATTACTACCTGAATACCGGGGCGCGGCTCCAATTCACAGAGCGGTAATGAACGGGGATAAAACAACGGGAATAACCACAATGATGACAGACAGAGGAATGGATACGGGTGATATCCTATTAAGGTCCGAAATAGAAATTGACGATAATATGACATCCGGTGAGCTTCATGACATTTTAAAAACCATGGGCGCGGATTTGATTTCAAAGACCCTCGGACAACTGAGTGACGGAACACTTGTAAGCATTCCTCAGGATGACGGGAAAGCAACATATGCCCCAATGTTAAAAAAAGAAGAAAGTGTGGTTGACTGGGAGTGCGGATCAAAAGAAATACATGACAAGGCAAGGGCATTGAATCCATGGCCCGGTTGTTTTACAACTTATAAAGGGAAGAGAATGCGTATAATAAAAGCCGGTTTTAATGAAAGAATCCACGAAAAGAAACCGGGGACTATAGTTTCAGTTGGTAAAAAGACCATAGAAGTTGCATGTGGCGTTGGATGCCTGGCCATATATGAATTGCAATTCGCAAACAAAAAGCCGATGAGGGTAACGCAGTGCTGGCACAATATTGAAAACGGAGCGGTGCTTGGACGGGAGAACCGGGAATGACGTGCAATTGTTATCCGATCATAATATCGAGGCCGCTCAGGTTTCCAATTGCATCAAGGAATTAACATGAAAGCAAGAGAAGCTGCATTTCGAGTAGTACATGAGGTGCTCTACAAGAAGGGCTATTCTAATATTGCACTTGAACAAATTTTAGAAAAAGGAAAATTCGATAGCAAAGACGCAGGATTTGTAACGGAAATCGTGCTGGGCACGCTCAGAAACGGCATTATGCTGGAATATATCATATCCTGCTATTCAAATATAAAAATCAATAAAATATCGCCGTCCGTAAAAAGCGCAATGCTTACAGGTGTATACCAAATTCTGTTTATGGACAGAACCCCCGACAGCGCTGCCT
>JAUVJE010000032.1 GCA_030592355.1 Clostridia bacterium | reverse complement strand
TAACACTGCCTCCAACTACATCATTACCGCCGACTACGACTCTTCCTCCATCTACATCGTTACCTCCGACCACAACTCTGCCTCCAATGCCGTAGCATTGAAATCTCTTATTTAGTGGTTGTTTTTAGCAAACCACAACATATGGCACATATTTCCGGTTAACCCAACAAGTCTTATCCTTTTTATCAAGCTAATCGCACAGAAAATCCTATGGTTTTTTAATTTTCATATGATATAATAGCCGTAGATAAAAATAATAAATAGGGGGAATCATTAATGAAAAAAGTTTTATTAGTAGTCCTTGCGGTTGTAATGGCTGCATCCTTGTTCATCGGCTGTACAAAAACAGTCCTGCTTGCTGAAGTGGGAATGGTAACAGATGCAGGAACAATAGATGACAAATCGTTCAACCAAGGCACATGGGAAGGTATTGTTGAAGCAGGTAAAGATTTTGATTATGCACCAAAATATCTGAAACCAACAGGAACAACCCAGGCGGATTATATGGTCGAGATTACAAACCTTGTGGATTCCGGTTACAAATTGATCGTATGCCCGGGTTTCAAATTTGAAACAACTATCTTTGAAGCACAGGATAAGTATCCCGATACGAAATTTGTCTTGATTGACGGCACGCCTCACACCGCTGATTATTCTACATTTACACTTGGAGCAAATGTAGTATCCATATTCTTTGCCGAAGAACAATCAGGTTTCATGGCAGGCGTTGCAGCCGCTGTAGAACTTGAAACAGCAGAATTCGGTTTCATCGGCGGAATGGAAATCCCACCGGTTCAGAGATTCAACTGGGGCTTCCAGCAGGGTCTTGCATACGCAAACGAAAACTTTGGCACAAATGCTACAATCAAATCTGAAAACGTTATATACCAGGGAACTTTCTCTGAAGTTGCAGCAGGTGCTGCTCTTGCGGCTCAAATGTATGACAAAGGCGTAGATGTCATATTTGCAGCAGCAGGCGGTGTTGGCGTAGGAGCAATAACAGAAGCAAAGGCACGTGCGGTTAAAGGCGAGGCTGTTTGGATTGTCGGAGTTGACGTAGACCAGTATCCCGACGGAGTTTATGAAGGTGAAAATTCAATCATATTGACTTCTGCCATGAAGGGTATCGGCGCTGCTTCTTATGATATGGTCAAGGCTTACAACGAAGGAACCTTCCCCGGAGGCGAAACCTTGATATTCAACGCAGAAAACGATGGGATTGGCATACCCGATGAAAATCCGAATCTTTCAAAAGCAACTGCTAAAACGGTTGATGATGTATTCAAAGATATGAAAGCCGGAACTATTACGGTATCAGCTGAACAGGGAAGCCTGTTCCAATAATCTAATAAAAATCAGAGACAAAGGGCGGATTTATCCGTCCTTTGTTTTTTCAGGGAGTTAATCATGGAATATATTGTAGAAATGCTTAATATAAGAAAAGAATTTCCCGGTGTTTTAGCCAACGATAATGTTACTATACAGCTAAAACAGGGGGAAATTCTTGCGTTGCTGGGAGAAAACGGTGCCGGGAAATCCACTCTCATGAGTATCCTTTTCGGCCTGTATCACTTGGATAAAGGTATGATAAAAGTACGGGGCAAGGAAGTATCAATCAATAATCCCAATGACGCAAACAACCTTGGCATAGGAATGGTTCACCAGCACTTCCAGCTTGTTGAAACTTTTACAGTCACAGAAAACATAATCATGGGGGTTGAAGACGGATTTGTGCTCAATCGAAAAACGGCTGGAAACAAGATTAAAAAACTTTCTGTCCAATATGGTCTTAATATCAATCCCAATGAAAAAATCGAGAACATTTCAGTCGGAATGCAGCAGCGTGTCGAAATTCTTAAAATGCTTTACAGAAATGCAGAGGTTCTCATTTTTGATGAACCCACGGCAGTACTCACCCCACAGGAAATACACGAATTAATGCAGATTATGCGAAACCTCATAAAAGATGGCAAGTCAATAATCCTTATTACCCACAAATTGAAGGAAATCAAGGAAATCGCTGACATCTGTACCGTTATCAGAAGAGGTAAAGTCATCGGTACCGTTGATGTTGAAAAAACAACTCTTATGCAAATGGCTGAAATGATGGTAGGCCGTGAAATTTCCTTTTCCGTCGAAAAAGGCGAATACAAAGCAGGCGACACTGTTCTTGAAATAGAAAATCTGAATGTCCTTAATAACCAAAAAACGCTTGGTTTGAAAAACTTTTCACTAGGTGTCAAACGCGGTGAAATACTGGGGGTTGCAGGAGTTGAAGGCAACGGGCAAACTGAATTGGTTGAAGCGATAACAGGTCTTCGAAAGATTGAATCAGGCTCGGTAAAAATACACAGCAAAGATATAACAAAATATTCCATACGACGCAGAAATGAAGCGGGTCTTGCCCATATTCCTGAAGACAGGCAGAAATTCGGTCTTGTCATGGACTATGACCTTGGTGAAAATTTTGTTCTTAAAACATATTATCAGGAACCTTATTCCAAAAATGGCTTTCTGAAAAAGGATGTCATAGACAAACATGCAGAAAAAATAATCGCGGATTTTGATGTCAGGGCGGGAAAAGGCGTCAAATCCCCGGCCTGGGCACTTTCCGGAGGAAATCAGCAAAAAGCCATTCTTGGCCGTGAAATCGACCTTGATACGGATTTGCTTATAGCAGTACAGCCTACACGCGGACTTGATGTGGGAGCCATTGAATATATACACAAACGTCTTGTTGAACAGAGGGATTCCGGCAAAGCTGTTCTTCTTGTATCACTTGAACTTGATGAAATCATGGATTTATCTGACAGGATTGCAGTGGTAAACAGCGGCGAACTCATTGAACTTGTTGATAATGATGAAAGTATAGACGAGAACGACATCGGCCTGATGATGGCAGGAGTGAAAAGAGGTGAGCAGCAATGAAGAAAGATTATACGGGAGTTATTAAATCACTTGGCGCGGTCTTTCTGGGACTCCTTGCCGGAGCTGTACTTATGGCGGCTGTCGGGGCAAATCCCATTAAAGGCTACATCTATTTATTTCAGGGCGGTTTTAAAAGTTTTGAGCGATTGGGAAATGTATTTGCAATCAGTACAGCTTTGATTTTGACCGGCCTATCGGTTGCTTTCGCCTTTCGAACAGGACTTTTTAATATCGGAGCATCCGGCCAGATGCTGATGGGCGGCCTTGCCGCAACTGCAGTTGCCCTTACATTTGACAACCTTCCAAGGATAATACTCCTTCCTTTCATGTTTATAGTTGCTTTGCTCGGAGGTGCTCTCTGGGGCATTATTCCCGGATTACTCAAGGCAAAATTCAATGTGCATGAGGTTGTAGCGACCATCATGATGAACTGGATAGCATATTGGATTGTATATTACACAGTTAAGGCATATTTCACAGCCGGACTGGAAACGGAAACTGCTTCAATATCCGCAGCAGCGCAGCTTAGGCTACCCTGGCTTACCGATTTTCTGAACGGTTCCTATCTTAATATGGGAATACTCATAGCCATCGGATCCGTTATAATCATAAAACTTATTCTCGATAAAACCACCCTTGGCTATGAGCTTAAAGCGGTTGGTTTTAACAGACATGCCGCACGTTACGCCGGCATAAAGGTTAACAGAAGCATAATACTATCCATGATGATAGCAGGCGGCCTTGCCGGACTGGCGGGACTCACCTATTACACCGGATATTCAATTAATATGCAGATCGGCGTACTCCCTGTACAGGGATTTGACGGGATTGCAGTAGCTTTATTAGGAGCAACCACACCATGGGGCGTGTTCTTTGCCGCCACATTTTTCGGACTGCTTCATGCAGGGAAGGGGTTTATGAGTGCAAATACAGTCATACCACCCCAGATTGCGGATACAATCATAGCAATAATCATATACTTTACCGCAACCAGCCTGTTCATTGAAAAACTCTGGGTGCGTTTCAAAACCAAACGCGCAGAGACTAAAAAAATAAAAAGCGGAGGTGATGAGTAATGTTTGATATCATCCTCAATATTTTTCCATATGCACTTGCCTTTACGGCACCAATACTGATAACCTCCCTCGGGGGTTTATACAGTGAACGAAGCGGTATTATAAACATCGGTCTTGAAGGTCTTATGGTCGTCGGATTTTTTGCCGGCGCGGTTACAATAAAAGCACTTGAGGTCGCTATTCCCGACCTTTCCTTAATCATAGGATTGGTTGTTGGTGTACTGGCAGGTATCACTTTCTCGCTGCTGCATGCATTTGCAAGCATAAATCTGAATGCAAACCAGGTAATTAGCGGAGTGGCAATAAATATGCTTGCCACAGCACTTACCGTATTTCTTGCACGTACAATCACAGGAAGCGGAAACATAGGAATAACACTTGGCATCGTACGGCAGGACATACCCCTTTTATCAAAGATTCCGCTACTTGGTCCCATGTTTTTTTCCAACGTATACTATACAACCTGGATTGTTCTGGTCATTTGGGGATTATCATGGTTCCTTCTATACAAGACATCCTTCGGTCTTCGTCTGAGAGCATGCGGCGAGCATCCCAACGCGGCAGCCTCTGCTGGTGTAAATGTATATAAGATGAGATATATCGGAGTTATGTTTTCAGGCGGTTTGGCCGGCCTGGGCGGAGCTGTCATGATTGCAACCTACGCAGGCGAATTCAACGGAACCGTCGCAGGACTTGGATTCCTAGCGCTTGCCGCACTTATTTTCGGGCAGTGGAAACCACTCGGCATACTGGGAGCCGCTTTCTTTTTCGGATTTTCACGAACTATAGCAGATATATCGCAGGTTATTCCACAATTTGAGAATTTCCCTCCGTTGATATTGAAAATATTCCCTTATGTGATAACCCTGTTTGCTTTGGTATTATTTTCAAAAAGCTCTAAAGCACCGAAAGCTGTGGGGCAGCCGTTTGATTTGCAGGGCAAATAGAATATATTGTTTTTGCAAAATCCATGTAAAATATATTTACATCGCGTTAATTTTACGTTAAGGTTAACGCGATGATTTTTTTAAGGGGGAATTATGAACGGAACTGTTGAAATTTTATTTGGCCTTTTCGGCGGACTGGCGATATTTATTTTCGGTATGAATGAAATGAGTTCGGGCCTTAAAAAAATTGCCGGCGATAGGCTTAGAAAAGTATTAAAAGTCCTTACGGGAAACCCGATTATGGGAATCCTTATGGGTGCTCTGGTAACAGCTCTTATGCAATCCAGTTCTGCAACGACCGTAATGGTCATAGGCTTTGTGGCTGCCAGATTAATGACCCTACCCCAGGCAATAGCGGTAATACTTGGCGCTAATATCGGTACAACAATGACCGCTCAGCTGGTCGCATTTAAAATCGGCCATTACGCATATCCAATTACTGCTATTGGTTTTGCCCTTATGTTTTTTGCAAAGAAAACCAATATTAAGAATTTCGGCCAGACAATATTCGCTTTCGGGCTTCTTTTTGTAGGACTGAATCTCA
Organism: Clostridia bacterium; assembly: GCA_030592355.1. Lineage (GTDB taxonomy): Bacteria > Bacillota > Clostridia > DUPQ01 > DUPQ01 > JAFGQE01. The sequence goes on along the minus strand of JAUVJE010000032.1, from coordinate 9,680 downwards.
TGGGCGATGTAATGAAGCCTCTTGCAAACTCTCAGCAATTCGCCGATTTAATAGTACGGATACAGGATATTCCCATCCTCGGTCTCCTTGTAAGTTCCGGAATGACCCTTATTGTACAGAGCAGTTCAGCAACAATCGCGGTACTGCAGAAACTTGCCATTGCCCCGGGGCCTGACGGAGGTAACCTTATTCCCCTGGCATTTGCCCTGCCGTTCCTCTTTGGAAGCAATATCGGAACCACTATCACCGCAATTTTTGCTTCAGTCGGAGCAGGCGTCAGTGCAAGACGGGCGGCTTTTGCTCATTCGATTTTCAATATTCTCGGTTCTGTGTTGTTTATGTTTTTAATAACTCCGTTCTCTAGATTTGTATTGTGGATAACACCGGCGTCAGCGGATGTTTCACGGCAAATCGCAAATGCCCACACTATATTCAATATTGCAAATACCCTGATATGGTTTCCATTCATAAAATATCTCGCTAAATTCGTGTCACTTGTTATTCCGGGAGAGGATACGGTTATTGAAAATACACCGCTGTATCTTGATTCCAAAATGCTTACCAGCCCTTCTATAGCCATGAACCTTGTTACTCAGGAACTCGTAAGGATGGCTGAATTATCTGCGCAGATGATGGATACATCCAAACACGCTTTCATAAACAGTGATATGATTGCTATAAAGAAAGTCCACGAAATAGAGGATGTCGTGGATATGCTGCAGCATGAAATTGTGCATTACCTTTCAAAACTGCTTTCCTCTTCAACGCTGACAGAACATCAGTCAATCCGCCTGACGGGGCTTCTCCATATAGTCAGCGATATTGAAAGAATCGGCGACTATTGCAATAATATAGCAGATAGCGCCCTGGTGAAGATTGACAATAAACTTCCATTTACCGAAAAAGGTACGAAAGAGCTCACTGAAGCTTTTGTGCTGGTCACAGATATGGTATCTGAGACAGTTGCAGCTTTGCAACAGTACGATGATTCATTGGCACGCAATATAATTTCGCGGGAATATCTGGTTGATGAAATGGAAAGAACATTGAGAGATGCTCATATAAGCAGGTTGAATCATGCACAGTGTCATCCCCACTCAGGATTGATTTTTATTGAACTCATACATAACTTGGAAAGAATCGGCGACCATTGCAAGAATATTGCAGAAGCAATTCTTAATGATATTGAAATTGTACCTACAGATGTTAGCGAAATCCCACCATCATAGGAGGCATTATGAAGCCTGTTAAACTTGGTATACTGGGCGCACGCCGCGGACTTGCATTCGCCGGCAGCGCTTCTCATGGAAAGTCACAGGAGCTGGAATTATCCTGCATTTGTGATTTTTCTGATTCAAAACTTGAAAAAGCCGCAAAAGAATTCAACGTTGCGCTGTTTTCTGATTTCGACGAGATGCTCAAAACAGATATTGATGCAGTTGTGCTCGCAAATTATTTCCATGAGCATGCGCCCTTTGCTATTAAAGCAATGAAAGCCGGCAAGCATGTTATAAGCGAAACCATCCCGGCCGCTACCATGGCAGAAGCCGTCGCATTATGCGAAGCCGTGGAAGAGACGGGCATGACATATATGTTTGCTGAAAACTACCCTTTTACAAAAATGGGACTTGCCATGAAAAGCGAATATGAAAACGAAATTATAGGTAGAGCTATATATGCCGACGGCGAATACATACACCCTTTGGACCCGGTTAAATTTAACGAAATAGCCCCGGGTGCCAATCACTGGCGAAACTGGATTCCATCTACATATTACAGCACCCATGCCCTTGCTCCCCTGATGTTTATAACAGGCGCAAAACCTGTACGGGTAAACGCTCTTTCTATTTCTGACGAATCCGTCTCGGCCGGCACAGCCCGCAGGAATGATCCTCTTGCCATTATTTTATGCACAATGGACAATGGCAGTGTGTTCCGCATTACCGGCTGGGGCACAGCAGGGGGCCACAGCGTATGGTATAGAGTAATAGGAACCAAAGGCACTATAGAGGCCCCCAGATCATACGACGGTGGTTATTTTGGCAACGGACAACTCAACATTACACTCAATGAGTTAGAGCCTGACATATCCCTCAGGAGAGTTTCATCATACAAACCCGAATGGCCAAAAGGCGCCGAGGAGGCTCAAAAAGCCGGTCACGGCGGCGGAGATTACTTCATGAACAAGATGTTCATTGAAGCAATAAGGTCAGGATCGCATCCTAAGCACTTTAATGTTTATGACGGTGCTGCAATGTCAGCAGTCGCCATACTGTCATGGCGAAGCGCCCTTTCCGGCGGAATTCCCTTCAACATTCCGGATTTTAAAAATATAAATGAACGCACCACTTTTAAAAATGATTACTCTACCCCTTTCCCAAACGACAAAGGCCGGCCGTTGATTCAGCCATCGGTAAACACCTGATAAAAATGTCTCAGGAAAACATTTGCCGGGGTTTTTTCTGCGAAAAGTTTTCTCATATGGTAAAATTAGGAAGATGAGGGGGATTTATGAAAGCAGCGGTTCTTTATGGTAAACACGATATTAGAATTGAAGATATACCCTTACCTGAGCTTCGTGATGACTACCGGTTGGTGAAGGTTGCATATTGCGGCATTTGCGGTACGGATGTTCACCTTTACAACGGTGACGAAGGTTCTGTGAAAATGGTTCCCAAAACAGTTCCCGGTCATGAATTATCCGGTATATTGGCAGATACCGGCGAAAGAGTTACGGTGGATCCAAATTATTTTTGCGGTGTATGCGAAAATTGCCTCGCAAACAGGCCTCATTATTGTAAAAATATTTTCAATACCGGTGTAACCGTTAACGGCGGCTTCGCAGAATATGTCCTTGCTCACAATTCCCAGATACATAAAATACCTAAAAACATGTCTCTTTTGGATGCCGCTTTTTCGGAACCTGTCTCCTGCTGTGTCCACGGTGCGGATCTAACCTGTATAAATGACACCGACCGGATTTTGATTCTGGGCATGGGTACAATAGGCTTGATTATGCTGCAGATATGCATTTCTGCCGGCGCAGCATATACAGCTGTATCCGAACCAGTTGAAACTAAAAGACTCAAAGCTCAAAAACTAGGTTCAGACGGTGTATTTGATTCAAATATAATCACTATGGAGAAGCTACGCAAATGCAACTTTAATAAAATTATTGAATGTTCGGGCAACATTCACGCTGTTAAAACCGCGGTTGAAGCCTGCGCCGTCACCGGCACCGTGATGCTTTTCGGATTGACGCATCCAGAAGATGAAATTTCGATTATGCCTTTTGATTTATTCAAACGCGAACTGACTATAAAAGCCTCATACATAAATCCAAATACGATGTCCAAAGCCATCAGAATGATTACCGGTGGGCAAATAAATGTGCAATCTTTGGTGTCGGAAATAATATCTTTAGAAGAACTTCCCTCTTATCTGGCCGATAGTTCAAATAAACTAAAAAACGGAAAGGTGCTCGTAAGGCTGTAGGATTTGACGATGGATAAAAACCAGCTTGAAAAACTATTTGACGACTTATTCCCAATAACACGAAATGCGCAACATTTTCATCAATGCAGATTTTATTATGTTTAGACCTGAATTCCTTGACTATATTTCCGGCTACCCGAGCGAGCTCAAAACTGATGTAATTTCGCAATTAGCCTCTGATAATGAAATAAATGTATATGAACATAAAGGAAACTGGGACGGCATCAACACCCGTAAAGAATACGAAAATATTTTTGAAATATATCAGCAAGGGAAGGCATACTGGGAAATATGGAAAAAATAAAGAGAATTGACACAAAAAATCTGTTTCACTATTCGTCTCTGACCGAATTGCAAAAAGAAAACAGCAGGTTGAATATCACAGAATCCGAAGAAGGCAAGAGCATTTTGGAATCTTACCCTCGGAGGATTGTACTTGAACTTACAAACACATGCAATCTGGAATGTGTCATGTGCGGACGGAATCATGTAAATTTCATCCCTCATTTTTTTAATACTGAATGGTTGAAAATCATTGAACCTATTTTTAAATATGCTGAAGAAATCACTTTAATGGGCTGGGGCGAACCTTCGGTTCATCCTGATTTTCATAAATTTCTTGAATTTGCCAATCAATATCCGATAAAAAAATATATTCTGACCAATGGTGTCAACCTTGATATGATGTCTCCGTGGATTTTCGAATATGGAGTTAATATTTTAGCTGTGAGTCTTGACGGACCTGACGCAAAGACCAATGACATTATCAGAAAAGGCGCTGATTTCAATAAAATAATCAACAATATGCGCGAATTCGTTGTAAGAAGATATTTTGCTCCTGTCAAACCATATATCAATACTGTAACAACCCTGATGAAGAGCAATCTGGATCGTTTCCCCGATATGGTAACCCTTGCGGCTGACCTTGGAATCGAAGAAGTCAAGGGTGTTTATATGACTGCTTTTTCAAAAGAGCTTGAATCCGAAACACTCTTTGACATTCCCGAAAAGGTAAAAGAAATATTCTCAATCGCCGCTGAAAGGGCGGGAATGTATAATATTACGCTGTCTCTCCCTCACATCCCCGGTGAAGATCCGGCTGGAAATGAGAGCCACCGGCAGTGCCACCTTGCATGGCGGGATTTATTTATAGGCAGCAACGGCATTATCAGAACATGCATGTCTTCAAAAAACACATTATTGAAATTGCCAGCGGCCGGCACAGCATTTAAAAGCGGAATATGGAACACACCCGAATTTGTCGATTTCAGGAACCGAGTAAATGAATCTTCAATGAATCCTGCCTGCCGCACTTGTTATCAGTCTTCTTGTGCGAACTGGAATAAGAGGTGTTCATTTTCTCAGACGGTCGTTTTCCAGCAAGATCAAAGTATAAATATGGGTTGCTGAATAATCCGGGAATCAGAACATTCAGCAAGCCCTGAATACAATCACGAAAACTCTTTCCACTATCAAATTACTATTTTGATTCACCTATATTAGACGAACTGCTATTTGTATTCATCCCTTGCCGGCGAGAAACATTCAATTAATTCCGTATCCTCTAAAACTTCTGCCCCATGGTACTCAAATGGGCCAAAAGAATATGAACATCCGGGTTGTGCAATAAAAAAATTATCGTTTTCCTGTATGAATTTCACACTGCCCTTTATTATATATCCCATCTGGACAGCTTTATGATTGTGCAGAGGCACCATCGCGCCCTTGTTCATGTTGAAGTGGCATATCATCGCATCATCCGTATATTGCAGGGTTGTTCTGAAAATCCCCTTGGGGTTTTCAACGGATTGTAGTTCTTTTTTGTTGTTCATTGTTCCATCTTTCCTGTTAAAATCATAGAATGATTCCCTGTGAAATCGATTAACCTGCGATATCTTGGTTTACGCACGGACAATAGCGATGTTTCTCATCCCTGCTTCTTTGATTATTGCAATACATCACCGGTGTCCTACACGCCGGATGACGTCCCTCGGTCTTTTTAACATTTGAATAGATCTGAGGTACGCTATTAAAAAGACCGCTTTTCAGCGGCCTTTTGGTTTAGTTTAGTATGAGTCTGCGGTATTGTCGCAGCCAAGTACGTTGACCAACTTGTTTTTAACGATTTCCCTGATGAAATCTCTTCCCGGCCCAAGGTATTTTCTCGGGTCGAAATTATCCGGATTAAGAGCAAATGATTCTCTGATTGCTGCAGTCATTGCGAGCCTAAGGTCTGAGTCAATATTGATTTTACAAACAGCCATTTCAGCAGCTTTTCTCAACATATGCTCAGGGACACCCTTCGCTCCGGGCATATTCCCGCCGTATTTGTTGATTAATTCCACATATTCCGGAATAACAGATGATGCGCCGTGCAAAACTATGGGATATCCGGGCATTCTTTTCTGAATTTCTTCAAGTATGTCAAAACGCAGTTGAGCTTTACCCTTGAATTTATATGCTCCGTGGCTTGTTCCGATTTCTATTGCAAGTGAATAAACACCGGTTCTGGCAACAAATTCTTCAACCTGATCCGGTCTTGTATAAGATGCGTCTTCTGCTGAAACATTTATATCGTCTTCAACTCCGGCAAGTCGCCCGAGTTCAGCTTCAACAACAACACCATGGGCATGTGCATATTCAACAACCCTTTTCGTTTCTTCAATATTTTTATCAAAAGAATGGTGCGAACCGTCTATCATAACTGAGGTGAACCCTCCGTCAATACAAGATTTACATATTTCAAAGCTGTCTCCGTGGTCAAGGTGAACACAAATGGGAAGTCCTGTGTCCTCCATTGCAGCTTCAATAAGTTTCATAAGATAGCCATGCTTGGCATATTTCCTCGCACCTGCCGATACCTGTAGAATCAATGGTGCGTTTACTTCTTTTGCCGCCTCCGTTATTCCCTGTATTATTTCCATGTTGTTTACATTGAAAGCTCCGATTGCATATCCGCCTTCATAAGCTTTCTTAAACATCTCCTGTGAAGTTATAAGTGCCATTAATAAAAACCCCTAACTAAAAAATTATTCATGTTAATTCTATCAGAAAACCCATATTAATCAAGACAAAACAATTATCTCTTTAAATTAATTTCCTACAACTGCATCGCCTATTTTATGGATTTTCATCATATTGGTTTTACCGGAACTTCCTGTGGGAATACCTGCAATCATAATGACAATATCACCCTTTTTAACTGTTTTGCTTTCAACAACTTTTCCCATTAGACTTTCAAACAGTTCCTTCTGGTTGCCAATAAATTCACTAAGTATAGGTTTAATATTCCATGACATATTCATCTGACGCTGAATTGTCGGTTCCATGGTTATTGCAATTATCGGGCTTTTGGGCCTGAAACTTGATACCATCCTTGCCGACCTACCTGTCCTTGTCGGCATAATTATCGCTTTTGCATCTATTTCAAATGCAGTAACTACCGCAACTTTGCTTATTATGTTTAATGCATTTTTTTCTATGTCTTTAAAATTTTCAATATTAAATCTCATCTCATAATCAATGTCTTTTTCTGTCTCCTCGATTACCTTCGCCATCATCTGAAGAGATTTTATGGGAAAATCCCCTGCAGCAGTTTCCCCTGAAAGCATTACCACGCTTGTTCCGTCATATACTGCATTTGCCACATCCGATACTTCTGCTCTTGTCGGAAGAGGATTGTCTGTCATACTTTCAAGCATCTGGGTCGCTACAATTACAGGCTTTGCCGAGGTATAACATTTTTTGATAAGCCTTTTTTGTATGACGGGAACCTGGCTGATAGGCAGTTCAATTCCCATATCCCCACGGGCAATCATTATGCTGTCCGAGGCTTCAATTATCTCATCAATATTTTTTACCGCTTCTTTATTTTCAATTTTAGCTATGATTTTTATATCCTCACGGTATTTTTTCTTAAGAATACCGCGGATTCTGTAAATATCAGCAGCATTATGTACAAATGACAATGCAATATAATCAAAATCATGATCAATTGCAAATTCAATATCCTTTATGTCCTGTTCAGTCATGAACGGAAGCCCTGTATCACAATCCGGCACATTGACACCTTTCCTGCTTGACAGCATTCCGCCTGAAACAACATTACATATAATACTGCTTCCTTCTATTTTTTTAACTTCAAGTTCTATCCTACCGTCGTCAATGAAAATCTTCTGACCGGGTCCGACTTTTTTATAAAGCAATTTATTTGTTATGGACAGCGCCTTTTCATCTCCCTCAATATTTGCGGTCACAATTCTTATTTCTGTTCCCTTTTTTAGATTGAATTTCTTTTTTACAACGCCAATCCTCATTTCCGGACCCTTGGTGTCGCAAATCAAAGGAATAGGAATATTGACCTTTTTCCTCGCCTTTTTCATTTCCTCGATTCTTCTACCGTGAATTTCATGGTTTTCATGAGAAAAATTGAACCGCGCCGCATCCATTCCGTTCTTTATCAACTTTTCGCATAAGCCTTCGGTAGCCGGTCCCATTGTACATATAATTTTTGTTCTTCTCATAATAAAGCCTCCGGTATCAGAATGTTGTAAAATAAATAAATGAAATTTCTGTTTACATTATACCAAATAATACCTGCCCTATGAACCTGACCTTTACCTATCATATTTTTCCTAATCTCAAATTTTTACGAATACCCAAGGGTATTCATCGAAATTTTAATAATTATCCGAAGGTGTCACTCGAAAACATGTGAAATGTAACTATATTTCACTTGGTGTTGGGGGTTGTATTGGAGTGTTTATCATGGTACAATAACTTAGCTAAAAATGAAACCGGAGGTGAAAACTTTGCCTAATATTAAATCAGCAATGAAAAGAGTTAAGACCAACAATAAAAAGCATGCTGCAAACTCTTCTAGAAAATCAACATTGAGAAACCAGCTGAAGTCTGCACGCCTTGCCATTGAATCAAGCGCCGCTGATGCTGCTGAAAAGGTCAAAATAGCCACTGTTGCACTGGATGTTGCCGCAAGCAAGGGTCTTATACATAAAAATAAGGCAGCAAGGAATAAATCAAGACTTGTAAATGCACTTAACAAAATGGCATAATTGAGCCATTGTTAATTTAGAAACTTAAAAATAAACGGGGTTTACCCCGTTCATTTTTGTATATTCATATATTTATATTAGAACATGCTCTGATTAAAAAGCCTGTCTCATCCAACCTTTTTTATCTTTAGTCAATGGTTCTATACCAAGAAGTTCCCGTCCCAGTGCAACATAATACCTATAATTCTCTATAGGGGTTCCGTTTGGAATCCTATGATCATTTCCAAAAACAACACCTGCATTATGCATGGACGGCTGTAATTTATATTCAAGCTCTTTCCTGATTGCTTCCTTGCTGTCCATTAGAACATATTTGTTCAACCCACCTTTTAGAGATAACTTTTGCCCATATTTTTTTTGCACCTTTACAATATCCATACCGGACTCCGGTTCCATGGGATACATCTGTGTAAGACCGCACTCAATGAAAATATCCAAAACAGGGTTCATATTACCATCACTATCCTGGGAAAAAATCTTGGTGCCTTTTGATTTAAGCATATTCCAAACCTTCAGATAATATGGTTTTACAAATTCTTCAATCTGGGTCGGACCGATAAGCGGTCCGCTTTTTCCCGCCATATCCTCATGCACGCTCAGTTGGTCAATTACAACTTTATCGCTTATTTGATCGAGCACTTTTATGCATGTGTCACCAGCTGTTTTTAATATGTCCTCAATTAATTCAGGTTGTTCAAAATATGCGTAGCATAGCTCTTCTTCTCCCATAAGCTGCCTGGGCAAATCAAAACCACCGGGCATGTCGCAAAGAACCATGGTCCCGTTCTTCTGTTCGGCTATTGCCCTCTCCAACTGAAGCCTATCAATCCTTGCTTCGGAAAACTCATACAGATGCTTTACTTTCAGCCAGTCGTCCATCGTCTTAACAGGATAATCCAGCGGTAATGGAATAGTGGCCTTGCCTTTCATCAGCTTCATCCTTCTGCCCAAACTGTCCGTTTCTACTATATATTCTTCATTCTCTTCAATTATGTGCGGTTCAAGACCCCCGAAAACATCGGTGCTGCCCCCGCACTTAACCACCGGCACGTAGTCCCAGTCAAAAGCAGTCATGGCAATTTCTTCTTCCAAAGCACCCTGTGCGCGCCATTC
>JAUVJE010000004.1 GCA_030592355.1 Clostridia bacterium | reverse complement strand
GACCCCTATGGAAAAGAGTCGTTTTCATTCTGGTGGAGCTGGAGGGGATCGAATCCGGACGCCCGGCAGGCAATGTTATTCCATTCGGGGGCACTGCCGGATTATTGTTTTTCAAAATTTTATATTTACTGATGCTGGGGCGTTTTTTTGAGGGTTCGATCGAGTCCTCCCTTGTATGCAAAAAGACACCATTTGGTGTCTTTTTTGGTGGAGCTGGAGGGGATCGAACCCTCGACTTCCACACTGCCAGTGTGGCACTCTCCCGCTGAGTTACAGCCCCCGGTCGTGAATACTATTTTAGTTTAGCGGCATGTTACTGTCAAGACAGTAATTTTCCATAACCAGGACTCATATATATTTACGTGGGGAAACTACCGGTGCCTGTGAATGTAGATGTCACTACCCCAAGTTTACAACGGGTGATATTTGCATTTGAGCACATATCATTCTTCCGAACAACCTAATTTTAGATTATTAAACCATTCTCTTTCAGGTATTCAAATATGGCATCCGGCCCCTCGTCTGCAATAAGATCGGCTGCACTCAAAGCATCGGGATTGCCACTGCTTATGGCAACTCCTGTTCCTGCGGTTTTCAGCATTGAAATATCATTGATACCGTCGCCAAACGCTATAGTATCTTTAATATCTATTTTAAGATACTCAGCAAGCAGTTCAAGCGCTGTACCCTTATCCACGCCTTCTTTGGTTATTTCATGCCTATTGTTATGAAATCCAATTCCTGTAATTCCTTCCACTACCTTTTCCAACGCATCACTGTCGCCATGTGTGTAAAATGATGCAAAATCATAGATCCCTTTTCCAATTGGCACCATGTTGCTTTTCATGTTGATAGACGAATTAATAAATTCTTTCCACTTGTCTGATATATTTCGGTAATAGACTAATTTAGCATCAAATGCAATTACAGATAAATCTGTTTTTTCAATCCTCTTAATAAGCTGAGCGGATATTTTTTCCCCAAGGCTTTGGGATCGTATTAGTTCACTGCCTTTAAAAATCTGAGCGCCGTTAAGAACCCCGAGATATTCTATTCCCAGTTCCTCTGCCAGTCTGTCTATCATGTTATAGGATCTACCTGTAATAATGGCAGGAACATGTCCTGCATCTTTTAATTTATTTATGGCATCTCTCGTTGATTCCACCACAATTCCGCCTATGTTATAGTCAATAATAGTTCCATCCGCATCAAATGCAATTAGTTTTCGATTCATACTCTATCCTTTAAGATTCTGGACGCAGCCAGCCCATATTCGGTCGACCTTATCCGCATTTTTTGAAAGCATTACATAAACCCTGCCGGTTTCATCACGCCATTTTCGTTCAAATGTGTCTGCAGGCACAATCCCGCTGCCTATTTCATCTCCTATCAGGATAATATCATCCGATTGTTCTATAAAACGATTGAATTCTTCCAAAGGCTCAAGACCGGCTTCAATCAGCTTTCTGACACCAAGATGAATATTGCAGATTATATCAGCATCCGCTGTTTCTTGCAGCAAAACACTATTCAAGTCCGCGACAATTGCGTTTTCTTTTGAAATCTTAAGTGCATATTCAAGCTTGCCCTGTGCTCGCCCACCTATTATCAAGTGCATTTTCCCCTCCTATACAAACAGCAGTGCTCCAATCATAAGCATCTCGGATATTTCCGTAAAAGCACCTAAAAGATCCCCGGTAATTCCCCCGAAATGCTTTTTAACGGAAAAATAGTAAAATATAAAATACAGAAGGGCAGTGCCCGGTATCGATAATGCTGATAATCCTGCTATAAAATACATTCCTATACATATTCCGACGAAAATTAAAATCAATATAATGCCAAGATATTTTTTCAGTTTCCCACCATACATTTTTGCCAATCCTTCTTCTTTTGCATAAGGGAAATAGTACAGCATCGAGGGTTGCAAAGTTCTTGAAATCATTGGGATGAACAGTAGAAGCAACCCAATTTGTTTTCCGGATTCCAACACCTCGTACAGAAATGCAACCTTAAGAAGAAGAATCACTGCCAGTGCCATAACTGCAAATGCCCCCACCCGTGAATCCTTCATTATCTCCAGACGCCTCTCTTTATTACGCCGCGAAAAATATGCATCCGCGGAATCCATCAATCCATCCGTATGCAATCCACCGGTTATTGCCAGTAGAAATATACAGATCAATACAGCATTTAAAAAATTACCGGTACCTGACAATCCAAGAACTGTATAGAAACCAAACAGAAGGGTCCCTATGGCAGCGCCAACCAGCGGCAGTACCAGAGGCACATACCTCATTCTTTTATCTGTCCAATCTATCATGGGCATTGGTATTGTAGTGAAAAATGAAAATGCTATTATTATTGACTTTAGAAAATCCATTGTTTTCCTTTCTGTTAAATGCAATTTTTATGCAGCACCCTGCTGCCGGAAACACACTCAATCGCCTTGTCTGAAATTTCTGCTATTCGCCTGTGCAGCTTGGCAAGTGTATCTATATATTTTATAACACTATGAGAATACATGCACCCGTCGGAAAATACATCATTGGAAATAATAATCAGATTATCTGCTTTCTTATTTATAGTTTGGATATCTTCAAATATTCTGTCGGCAATACTATCGTCCGGTTCCGTGGATTCTTCACAAAACATTTCATTGGCAAGAAGGTTTCCAAGACAGTCCAGTAACACTGTATCGCCGCTTACAAGCATATCTGCAATATTCCCTGCCCGTGTACTTTTTTCAATTGTAACAAAACCTTTTCCAAGGCGCTGCTCCTTGTGCAATTCGATGCGCTGAATTATCTCCTCATCGCTAGCAATTGATGTGGCAAGATATATTTTTCTGGCTTTTGCAAGTTCGCCTGATAGCTTTTCTCCCAATGTGCTTTTACCGCACCTGACACCGCCGGATATGAAAACCAGCATTTGCATCCTCCTTGTTTCAATGGGTTTATTATATTGCCAGTCCGTTGCTAATGCAACGGTTTTACCGAGTCCGGCTTATGCTTTCTCATCACTAAAACTATATGATATACTATGTTTCAGGAGGCTGCCATGAGTGTAAAATGCCCTGTAACCAACAAAGAGTGTCCATATCTTAAAAAATTAGATTCAGACATCTGCCCAAGGGAGCACGAATGCGACGTCGTTAAGGAATCATACTCTAAAATGATTCAAAAACCTCCCTCTCCCAGAAAATTCCTTATCATTTTATTTTCAGTATTACTTGTTTCTTTAATTTCTGTTTGTGTAGTTTACTTTTTTATTTTAGACAAAGATCTTTCATTATTGGGCCTCGGGAACAAAATGTCAGAAGCAACTCCCACTCCGGTCTCTACTGCAGCTGCTGATCCTACCCCGGAAAACACCCCCGGACCTACATCTGCTCATAACCCGACTGAAACAACAACAGCCGCACCTACTCCGGTTTCAACTCCTGCTCCTACTGCACTTCCTCCGGTTCCTCTTACATCCAACTCGGCAACAAAACCCGTCAGAATAGAATTAGACGATTTGATTGCTGAAGTTCAAAATGTGCCTCTTGATGAAAATCAAAAAATAGCGGTTTTACCAACAGCAAGGATTATATCATGGTACGAGGGCAGTTATCTCCCCGGTAACGAAGGGAACTGCATTCTTTTTGGCTATAAACATTACGGAGGCATTGCAGGCATCTTCTATAACCTCGAAAAGCTACAGCCGGGAGATAAAATCACTTTTACACTGGATAATGGAACCAAGATAACACAGACGGTTATTGACAGTATTATTTACAGAGGCGGCATCTTGCCCAACGACACTTTTATCATTGAAAGCGAAAATCCACGGACTGTTATTATCTCTGAAACAGGTTCGATTGATTCAGAAACAGGCGGTTACATAGACCTCATTGTGGTATATACCCAATAATCATTTTTTAAAAGTTATATTTTTATTAAAGAAATACTGGAATACGCCGGCAAGCATAACTGACATTATTTTAGCTATAAATTTCGGTAATCCAATCCAGATGTAAAAAGTAGTCAGCAATAAAGAACCCAAGCCCATTCCAATAAAACATACTATGGCAAACGAAATAAAACGCCTGAATCTCAGGTCGGTTTTCTTAAAATTAAACCTCGAATTCAATTCAAAGCTCGTAAGCATACCAAAAAATACACTTATTGCGTTTGACGCAAGAAAATGAAGACCGAATCCATCAGACAATGCAAAGAAAATGCCCATGTCCACTACGGTGGCTATGCTTCCGTTGATCACATAAAGAATAAAATGACGGTATCTCTCAAAAAGTTTTTTCATAGTTGCCAAATTCCGTTTCCATAATTAATTTCACCCCATCGTAATTCAGATAAGTTCCATCATAAAGATATGCAAATGCCGGTTTGCCATCAACAAATTCTACAAAGGCCAATTTACCATCGCTATCGTATTTGCCGGTTTTACTTATCGACGGGTGCAGCCTGCCATCCCTGTATTTTAAGTAAGCCGAAACCACTTCGTAAGTTCCTTTAGACGTTTTGATGGAGTAGATAACCGGTTTGTTGAATATCCTCGATCTTTTATCTTCTTCCTCATCAAATTTCAACTCTTCAATATTCATCATTGCGGCATCCGGTTTTTTATTGCCTTTAAATGGTATAGCCGCATAGGCAACGACACTTCCGAATTCAGCAAGACCCCCTGATACAATCAGCGAGCATCCTTTTTCAGCTCCCCGCAGCCTATACCCATCCTTAGCAATCCACCCGGCCCTTGGTTTATCAGAACCTTCATAAAGATTTATATTCAATTTAACATTTGAGTATATCGGCTTAACAAACAAGTTATAATCATCAAATCCTGTTGCGTATGATTCTCCGTCGAATGAGTAGTTATTTGGTATGAAATTAAAATTCGCACTGAATTGTTTTCCGCTGCTGACAACACTGTCATTAATGATGCATATTTTTCCTTTATACCACAACACAAATCTTTCATGGGTTCCCGCTACGCTATTGCCATCATCGGAATAACCGTTTGAATATGAATTATTAACAAATACACATTTGCCGTTGATATCACTTACTGCTTCGGTAACTGATGATTTCACTTGTGTCATGTTATCAATACAGAGAGTGTTATGGCTTTGTGTCTGTCTTCCATAAGCACAGAATGGATCACTTCTTTCATAATTGAAAGATCCGGGATCTAACAACAACATCTTATTGCCATAGAAAAAATTAACACTATTAACTGCCCTGTGGCAATGTCCCCCGCCATATATGGTTGCATCAAAAACCAACATCTGCGTTTCTTTTTCATTCCGGTACTTAAGAAACCATTGCCCTGCACCTTTATAATACTTGCTCCTCATGGTGATATCCGAATATTTACCATTTCCGAATCGTGTTACAAAGTCTTTATGGATATCAATCGCCAAATTATAAGATAACA
Source organism: Clostridia bacterium (assembly GCA_030592355.1). Classification (GTDB taxonomy): domain Bacteria; phylum Bacillota; class Clostridia; order DUPQ01; family DUPQ01; genus JAFGQE01. The sequence goes on along the minus strand of JAUVJE010000004.1, from coordinate 22,972 downwards.
CTGACTTTTCTGCGTTTATGTAACCCCAGCGTGAATCATCATTCATTCCAACCGTTTGCCCGTCGGGGCATGAGGCATCAATAATGTATTCCCACATACCAATTAATTTCCCAGGTTCGATATTAAGCCCTAGTTCAGGAAGTCCCTTTGAAAGATAAAAGTATGATGAGAATTCTCTTGTCATCCATGCATGGTAACTGAGTGTATGTTCTTCATGCACGCCGTCGTCATCTACCTGTGTGTAGAATGCCTCATTGAGTCCTCGAACAGCTATTTTCAGCCATTTCTTATTCTGAAACACATAGCCAAGAAACAACAGGGAAGACAACTGGCTTATTCCCCAATTCCCGCATGCAGTCATATTTTCAATCATGAAATAAACTTGCTCAAGCGTCGATTCATACATCTTTTGAAAAAAAGCATCGTCAATCACGGATTCCCTCATAAAAGGAATTGTTCCCCACCATCCAGTGCCATACCGCCTGCCTAACCTTACAGAAATACTCAATGTGTTGTCTCCAAGATTTTCCCATAAGAAATTTTTATTGGGAATAGTTACTCCCTCTCTATACTTATAAAAGGAATTTATGGTATCCGCAGCTATTCTTGCAAAAATATCATTTTTACCATTGATGTCTTCTTCCATACATATCCGAAGCCATGCGAACCTGTTAAGCTGAGCACGCCATTCCTGATGATTAATCTCGGGCCCCATGAAATCAATATTCTTGAAATCCACTTTAAAAGAACTACCGTAAGAAACGAAAAATATCCTACCGTCCCGCAGAAGCTCCTTCCAATTTGCCCCAGCTTGGAAAGGACTGAATCGATCTGCTTTCATATGGTTTGAAAATTCTATTATTCTTTTTTTAAGAATATTTCTGTCTATCATTTTACACCGGCCATATCATTTATTCCGGCTTTCAGATCAAATTCCGGGTTCCATTCCAATATTTGCATAATCCTGTCATTTGTCAGCCAACTGTGTACAACGTCCCCTTCACGGGCATTTTTATATATGGGTTTATTTCGATATCCATACCGTTTTTTTATTACATTGAATAGTTCGTTTACAGAAGTTGCTACAGATGTACTGGCATTGGCAGTAAAGTTCATCTTGCTTTCCAATGCTAAAACGTTTGCACGGGCTATATCTTTTACATATATGAAATCCCTGGTTTGTTCACCATCACCGTATATAATGCAGTCACGGTTTTTTATCATCCTGTTGGTAAAAATTGCAACAACACCGCCCTCGCCTTCTGCGCGCTGCCTTGGGCCATAAACATTTGCATAGCGGATTATACCGTATGTCATATCACAGGATTCCGACATTTTTCTTATATAAGTTTCAGGAACAAGCTTTGAATAACCATAAAATGATTCTGGATTTTTGGGATGGTTTTCGTCTATTCCAAGATATTCCGGAATTCCGTAAACAGCGGCACTCGATGAATAAACAAAACGCTTCACTTCATGCTTATTACACATATCTAAAATATTAACGGTTCCCATAATATTCACATTGGCATCAAATGACGGATTATTCATTGAAGCCTGAACATCTATCTGTGCAGCCATATGCATCACAGCCTCCGGACGCACCTGGGTAAAAAAAGCATCTAACTCTGTTCTGTCGGTAATGTCTCCGACATAAAGTTTTGCCCCGGCACCCAAATCCTCAAGTATGCCCGTTGACAAATCGCCGTAAACAGAGCGTGACCCGCTGCCCAGATTCTCAGGCGAGCCTGTTGACAAGTCATCATAAACAATAACATCATGGCCATTTCTCAAAAGTAAATCCACCGTATGGGAACCTATAAATCCGCATCCACCGGTCACAGCAATTTTCATATCACACCTCCAGGAAGTCTTTCATGATGCCGCAGGCTTTTTCCGCATCCTCTTTTTCGGGCATTTCACTAAATACCCTAAGCACCGGTTCTGTACCGGAAAATCTGGCAATAAGCCACCCTTTATTTGCAAAATATACTTTTAAGCCATCCATATAGCTCACCTTTACGATTTCATAAGGGAATTCAGGAAGTGCTTTGTCTTCATACAGAAGCTTCATCAATGATTGTTTTTGGGATGCTTTGAAACTATATGCGTTTTCCACCATGCTTCTATAGCCGTATTTATCATATATTTCGTTTAAAATTTCCGATATCTTTTTATCTGTAACACATATCATTTCAATTAAGAGCGTTGCAGCGAATATACCGTCTTTGCCTTTAATGTGGCCTCTTATTGTAAGCCCGCCGCTGGACTCTCCCCCTATAACAGCATTGGTTCTCTCCATTGCTGAACTAATATGCTTGAATCCCACGGGAACTTCATGGCATGTGGTTCCAAAATCCGCCGCCATGTCGTCAAGCAGGTGCGTGGTTGCAAGATTCCTGACAACATCACCTTTCCATCCCTTATTGTTGTAAAGATAATAGTACAGCAGCGCCAATATTTCGTTTGGATGTATAAACCGCCCCTCGTCATCTATAACGCCAAGTCTGTCGGCATCTCCGTCTGTGCCTATTCCAATATCATATCCATCTTCAACCACAAGTTGTTTAAGATGCGTCAATGTTTCCGCGGATGGCGATGGCAGTCTTCCGCCGAAAAGAGTATCATGTCTGTCATTAATAACTTCAAGATCGCATCGCAATGTCAGGAGTATAGTCTGCAGACTTGTCTTTGAAACCCCGTACATGGGGTCGAGAAGAATTCTGAGGTTTCTGCTCCGGATAGCATCGCCGTTAATCATACTTAATATCGTATCTATATATTTATTAAACGGGTCAATTTTAACAACCAGATTTTTTTCGAGAGCCTCGTCAAAATCCATTGAGGATACATTCTTCACCTTTGTGATATGTTTTTCAATAAGGTCGGTAGTTTCCATTGAAGCATCCCTGCCGCCTTTAGTGAATATTTTTATACCATTGTAAAGAGCAGGGTTGTGGCTTGCGGTTACAGCTGCTCCGTAATAAGCTTCTTTGTTCTTCACTTCAAACATTATGATTGGGGTGGGAGAATTCTTGTCAATTAGTTCCACTTTTATTCCATTGCCTGCAAACACCTCGCACATCCACTGTGCACCGATGTCAGATAAAAAGCGCCTGTCATAACCGATTATCACAGGTTTATCATCTTTTCCGGATTCCCGCATTTCATCACATAACGCCTGAACCAGCAGTTGTATATTCTGTTTTGTAAAATCCTCACCTATTATGGCCCTCCAGCCGCCTGTTCCGAATTTAACCATTTGCTTCAAACCTCCTATTTTCCAACACTTTTATTATGTTTTCAAGATCTTCCGGCGTGTTGGCTCCCATTGCCTCGTTTGTATCATTAGTGCTGTGTATTACCACTTTCTTTCCGTGCTGTTTCATAATAGCTGGAAGTTCCGTAAGATAATACTCCCCCTGAGAGTTGCTGTTATTCAACATTCCCAAATAATCATACATCTCCGGAGCATTGCATACCATCACTCCGACATTGGTTTCCCTAATCAGCTTTTCATCATCACTGCAATCCCTATGCTCGCGCACAGTCACGAATTCTCCATTCTCATCCCGTATAATCCTGCCGTAATGCGGAAGATTTTCATCCTTGCCGTATGTGCAGGTGAGATTAGTGCAGTCAGCGCCTGTTTCTTCATGTATTTTAAACATTCTTTTATATGTTGATTCTCTGAACATAGGCATATCGCCAAAAGTCAGTATCACCGGGCCTCTATAATTTTCCAGGGCTTTTGCTGTAACCGCAACGGCATGCCCGGTTCCTTTCATTTCCTTTTGGTCAACATAAGTATATGTAGGTCCGGCCGCTTTGATAACTTTATTCTTTTTATAACCGACTACGATAATTATCTCATCACAAAAACCCAGGCTTTCAAGGACGTAAAACAACAAAGGCTTATCTGCCGCCCTTCGCATGACCTTGGGCATGTCATATTTTTCACTTAAAAGTCTTTTCCCTTTTCCCGCACCCAGTATAATTGCTTTCATCATTCAGTTCTCCCATCAATGCGTACACCGTAGTCTGTTCGAATAATCCTTGCGGGATATCCCTTGTCTTCAACTGCTTCCTTTATCTTTGCCAAATCTTTTTTATGGGCAAATATATAACAACACCCGCCTCCGCCGGTTCCATTGAGTTTACCCCCCAAAGCTCCGTTTTCCAAAGCAGTGTCAAGGATTTCCTCAATTGCCGGTGTTGATATTCCAAGCCCGTCCCGTAATATGCAATGGTGTTCATACAGCAATTCGCCGAATTCATCCGGTGTTAAATCTCCCTTTGCGTGCCTTTTTGCAAATTGTTTCAATATTGCATAATTGCGAAGGGCGGCTGTTGTTGGCACTTTTAATTCTTCGGGTAAATCTGATTTGTTGATTCCCTCCAGGCTGACATCTCTTAAACTTTGCACCCCAAGTATTTTAACAGCCTTTTCAACCGGTTTTCTGGCGGTTGCAAGCACCTTGATCGTGTCCTTTCGCTGAAGGCTGTCAAAGAGTATAAATCCACCGGTAGGCAAGGTATCTAGTTTTTCCATAACCGGGGTTTCAATATTTGCGAAATCGAACCTGCATATACCCCCGTAAGCACTTGCCATATGATCCATTTTGCCCCCTGGTTCGTTGAACTCCGCCACCTCTGCTTCATATCCCATTTGCGCGATACTTGATATGTCGTCTTTAGCATCGGCGTTAATCGCCTCAAGAATCGACTTAATTAAAACCACAATCATAGTACTTGAGGAACACATTCCCTTGCCTATGGGTATATCTGAATCCATTTTTATATCAAATCCGCAGGATATATCATATCCTCTCTTTTTTATAACATTAAAGCAACTTTTAAAATAGTCCCGTGAGTTTTCATAGATAAGTTCCTTCGTTAAATCATATTCAAATTTTTCATATGACAAATAGTCGTTCTTTTGATTAAGGGTATCGATGCTCTCGTCCTTAATCCTGATTATAACCCGTCCGTCGGTTCTTAAAGAGATATCTGCATTGAATCTCAGGTCAATTGCCATTGTAATGACCTCAAGGGAGTGATAGTCCAGATGTTCTCCAAAAAGGCATAATCTGCTTGGTGTTGATGCTGCTATTTTCACTACTCGTCCTCCTCCAAAAAATCCATTATGGCATCAAATCCAACTACTATATCCTTTAAAATATTTTTTTCTTCTTCGGGAATGCCTTTTGGGCCTAATATCCTGGCAAGATTATTTTTCATTTCCTTTTGAATACTATTAGCTGTTTTCAGGTTTGCATCAAGGTATGCGTCCAACTCACGGGCAACCCGCTTTGAATCATCGGGTTTCGTTCCATAACCGGCATCAAATTGAGTTTTGCCTAATTCCAGCGCATTTAGAACACCTTCAATATCATATACTGTGAAGCCGGGCAGGCCATCTTCAATGATTCTTATGCATTCGTTATTAATAATATTGAGTTCCTGCTTTCTTTGAGATGCAAACATTTCCTGTACCCTGGTTAAAAAAATCATGTTAAGCCGTTTAATAAATGAGTTGCTTTCATAATATAACAGCCGTTCATATAGACTGACATACCTTTCAAGCAATGAAGAAAATAATACACCGATACCCTTTATTGTATAGTTGACATCATATATGAGTTTAGTTTTAAGTATGCTTTCATTTAGATTATTGAGATCAGCTACATCTGTTTTAAACATATAAAATGCTTCATGTACTTCGTCGGATATTTCTTCAATCAGCTTTTTGTTTGCTCTTTCTGCTTTTTTACTTCCGGGAATAATATTTTGTGTAGTTATATCAGCAATGGCAAAATTTATATATTCATTTATTATGATATCGAGCTTTTCAGGGCTTATTATATTAAGTGAAAGCAATTTGTCAATTTTTTCATACGCATTTTTACCTTCGTTCATCTCCCCGACGATTTCTATTAGCAAACGTCCCGCATAACCTTCGCGTCCACTGTTAATTTTCTCAATTGCCATACCATATTTTGTGAAAAGCTGAAGGCTGTAAATGCCAAGAGACAGACGGCTAAACCTTTCAAATGCATTGCGGATATAGAAAAATTTCTCATTTAACGTAGTATGCCCATCGTCTTCAGAGCTTACTTTGCCGATTGATGTAAGAACATCATGAACAAATCCCGAATAGATATAGTCCCCTATACCCCTTGTTATACCGGAAAGGGCTACGATAAAAAGACATCCGGCTTGTATTTTATGGAAAGATTCCATATTAAAACCGGGAAAATCAAATATGCTTTTAAACAATTGGTAGAACCTACGGGAATGGATGGTTTTTCTGATATCTGAAAACTCTGATATATCGTAAGACAGGAATTCGAAGATGGAGCCGATTCCCAATTCAAACAAAATTTTGTCCTTGTCTGCTTGTAATGCAGCTTCCTCATCACTCCCTATGATTGTATATCCGTAAGCTTTATTTATTGTGTTGATTGTCCTGTTCGGTGTCATATCAAACCTCTGCTAAATCTTATTTGCATCATTTTTTCACAATAGGTTCAAAATGCTTTTCAATAGCCGGCCAAGAATAATAGTTGATTATCGTACCGGATACTGCTATTGATAAAAATATAAATACACCGTTGCCAATGAAGATGTTTATCATAGATGGCCCAATTGTCACAACAAGGCAAGCAATGAGCACTAACAGGTTTGGGAAAAATCTTAGTAGTGCGAATGTGTATGAATATTTATATAGCTTAACGATTTTTAAATCATACTCAATCAGAAGCTGATATATGTAAAAATGCATCATGAAAAACAGCAGCAAGAATATCAGTACAACCATCACAATTATGGTTTCCATAAAACTGCTGTGGAGGGTAGGCATAACTATTTCTGCTTCATTCATATAGAAAAACAATGCCCTTCCCGAAATAAACATTACAGCAATATCAATTAAAGTTATTGTCATGGCCTTCACAAAGAATTTTTTTATAACAACCCACATATCATTCCAAATGAAGTATGACTGGCCTCTTACAAAACTTCTATAAATGGCTGTAGCCCCTGCTGCAGCAGGACCGAATACAATGATTGGAATTGTTATAAAAATCGAACCAAAAATAATTCTCACGATAGTATCCGCCAACTGCAAATCTTCCGCCGCATAAATAACACTGTTTAGAATATCCGCTCTATCCTGTGGAATGAACCAATAGGTTGCCAACCATGCAACAATGATGAAAGGCAGGTAAAACAGCAGGCTGATTAAATTTATCTTTGTTAAATCCCAGGCTTTCTGCCACAACAGTCTGATTAGCCCCATGAACTTGCCATTCGGCTGTTCCGGTTCTTTTTGCTGTCCCTGATTGTATCTGAATAATCCAGGCATTTTTACTCCTTTAAAACCGGCATCCCCGGCTTATTACTATTTTATTATTTCCATTACATATTTAACCAGCATGCTCACACATGCATCTTCATCTATGTTATCTGTGTCAATTGTGAAAATATTACCGGCGGGTTCCTCAAAAGGCGACGATACACCTGTGAATTGGGGAATTTCGCCTTTCATTGCCTTTTGGTACAACCCCTTTGGATCCCTGTTCTTGCAGGTCTCCAGGCTGCATTTTATGTACACGCCATTATAGTAAGGTCCAAGAATATTTTCCGCTGCTTTCCTATTCTCTTTAAGCGGAGTAATAAATGTTGCGAGCACAACTACTCCGGCCCCGGCCATTAGTTTCGCTGTTTCAGCCGCTCTTCTAATATTTTCATATCGATCTTCCTTTGAGAAACCGAGGTCGCTGTTAAGACCGCTTCGCAGGTTGTCTCCGTCGAGTCTAAAGCTCAATATCCCTCTGTTTACCAAGATTTCTTCGACCTTTCTGGATATAGCGGATTTCCCCGAACCTGATAACCCAAAGAGCCAAAAAACCCCTCCTTTGACTCCGGTCAGTTTTTCCCTGTCCGTTTCATTAATATTTCCATTGCTGTAAAAAATATTACAACCCAAAACATCTACCGCCTTCGCCAACAAATTATACCACAACCAAATGAAAACAGCCCTATGGAAAAGAGTCGTTTTATATTAGAAAGAGGTATGGCAACAACCATAGTTTTTCAACTTATTAAAATATAACAGGGATTACTGTCGCTATGTTCTTCTCCAAAAGGCTAAAGAATGGTATGTGCGAAGACATTTGTGGTATTCCTAGCACTGCTAAACCATAAAAGTGGCCGGCACACCACTGATGTCCGGTCGCACCGGTGACTCTCCTCGCTTTATTAGTTTGGCTATGCTTCGGTGCGTTCACTAGCTTGCGTAATCCCTTATGAACTTAGCTGTGTTGTTCATGCCATAATGAAAACGACCCCTATATTAAAGAGTCGTTTTCATTTTGGTGCGAGAAATGGGACTCGAAGCCGGAAGCCCGGCAGGCATTCTTCTGTAATTTCACAATCTGATTTTTAGTCCTGCTCTATATTAAAGGTGAATTGACTGAAGCAGGGGCTTTTTTTCGTGGGTTCAAGCCTGCCATTCCATCTTAAAAAAAGAGAGACCACCTGAAGGTGATCTCTCTTGGTGCGAGAAATGGGACTCGAACCCACACTCTGGTTAGGAACACGGCCCTCAACCGTGCGCGTCTGCCAGTTCCGCCATTCTCGCATATAAATACGCAAAGAGTATTATACATAATAGCTTGTTTATGTGTCAAGAAAAATACACGGAGTCTTTTATATTATCTTCTTTTTTGAAGCTCATCAAAAATATCGTCAAGGGTTATTCCCATATCAACCAACAGCACTATCAAATGATAAATGAGATCCGCTGACTCGTATACAGTTTCCTTTTTGCTTTCGTTTTTTGCAGCAATTATAACTTCGGCAGTTTCCTCTCCGATTTTTTTCAATATTTTATCAATGCCTTTTTCAAATAAATAATTGGTATATGAACCCTCTTTGGGATTTTCTTTCCTATCGCTTATTACCGAATACAATTCATCCAATATATTTTGTTTATCATTCATCCTCAATTTCTCCCTTTTTGTTTATCTTCCTGTAAAAACATGAGAATTCTCCTGTATGACACGCCGCTCCAACTTGGTTGACTATATATAAAACACAGTCCATATCGCAGTCAACACGCATTTCCACCACTTTTTGGTAGTGCCCGGATGTTTCCCCCTTAAGCCACTCTTTGTCCCTGCTCCTGCTGTAATAATGAGCAAGCCCGGTTTTCAGAGTTTTTTCCAATTGCTCCTTCTTTGCATAAGCCTGCATAAGAACTTTGCCCGATTGGAAATCCTGGGTTATTACCGGGACCAGCCCCTTTTCATTGTATTTGATTGAGTCAAGTACTTTCATTCTATTATGCCCTTTAAATAGTCACAGCTTATTTTAATTGATTTTTCCATAGGAATCGCAAAATTCTCCTGTTCAACAATAAACCACTTTGTTTTATCTGCTTTCTCTGCTATTTCTTTGAAATCAATATTACCGCTGCCGACCTCTGTGCTCACTCTACTATTATCCATATCCTTTATATGGATAAGTTCAAGACGATTTTTATATTTTTTTACATACTCATTCACATCCGCTCCGGCATAGACAACCCAAAATGTGTCGATTTCAAGAAGAATATCCGGTGGTGTATTCTTTGCAAAGATATCAAACCCATATTCGCCATCGAATTTTTCAAATTCAAAGGCATGATTGTGATATCCAAGTTTTATTCCGTGAGTATTGAGCCTCTCGCTTAACTCTGTAAATTTTTCAGCGGTTTTTATCCATGCATCCCTGTTGTTGCACATTTCAGCCGGTATCCATGGTATTACGATATATTTATTGTCTATCGCGAGATTGTACTCCACTGTTTTACTAAAATCCTTTTCCAAAAGTTCTACTGCAGTATGACTTCCGCAAGCTTCCAGTCCATAAGAATCCATTATATTTTTTAGTTCTTTTGCCGGTGTATTAAAAAATCCTGCAAATTCAATTCCATCGTAACCACACTCTGCGGTTAACTTAATTGCCCCTTGAAAATCCTTTTCGGAGATTTCTTTAATTGAATATAACTGTAAACCTGTTTTAGCCATAACTTCCTCCATAATTTTTTACCAATATTTTGCTTTATCTCGCTAAAGTATTAAAGTGCTAGTATATTATCAGCACATGGTCCGGTTGTCAATATTATTTCAGGGAACTTGTTTCCGCAGAAATTCTGTTCATAATAATTCCCGCTGCAATAGAAGCATTCAGCGACTCGGCTCCGCCCGGAATGGGAATTTTCAACAGTTTGAAACATTTACTAATTGTATCCCTGCCAAGACCATGGGATTCACTTCCTATCACTACAGCTGTTTTATCACTTTGAAATTCGCTGTTTTGCAAGCTCTCCCCATTCAAATCCATTCCAAATAGTTTATAACCCGCTTCAGATAAAGCATCAAGCTCATCCTGTGTGCACTCTATGCAGCTTATTCTGTTAATAGAACCCACGGACGCCTGAACTGTTTTTGGATTGTAAACATCAGCGCAACCCGGCAATAGAAGAACACCTCCGAACATAAAAGCATCAGCGGTTCGAATAATTGTACCAATATTGCCCGGATCATTTATTCCGTCCAATACTACCAGAGGTTTTCCACATTTCAGAATTTCGGATAAATCGGCGGGGAGAATTTTTACAGATGCAAGTATGCCCTGGGGTGTTTTAAGTGCAGAGCATTTATTAAAAATATAATCCTTAACAATATATATATTCTGCTCTTTTTCTTCATACTTTTTTATAAGCCCGGAATTGTTTTCAAAGAAAGATTCTGAAATCAGCATCATATCTAAGACTATCTCCGCTGAAACAGCTTCGTCAACCGCTTTAATTCCTTCCATAAGAAAAAGGCTCTCTTTTAACCGAACCTTTTTCTGCCGAAGGCTTATAAGCCGCTTTATCTTCTTATTGTCAACTGATTCAATCCGTTGCATTAAACTTTCTTTTTAGCCTGCTTGACCAATGAGGCGAATCCGTTTGGATCGTTAATCGCCATGTCAGCCAAAACTTTTCTGTTGAGCTCTATTCCGCTCAATTTAAGTCCGTTCATAAACTTACTGTATGACATACCGTTGATTCTTGCCGCTGCATTGATTCTTGTAATCCAGATTTTTCTGAAATTTCTTTTATTGGCTTTTCTATCCCTGTATGCATACTGAAGGGATTTCATTACCGCCTGCTTGGCTACTTTAAAATTTGTACTTTTTGTTCCGAAATAACCTTTTGCTTGTTTAATTACTCTTTTACGCCGTGCACGCGTAGTTACCGCGCCTTTTACTCTTGCCATTTTATTTACCTCCTAATGTTTGAACCCAATGGTTCGGGCCGTCTCTCCGCCGCCCCGTTATCCTTATTTATATGGAATAAGTTTTTTAATTGTTCCCGCGTTTGCATCAGATGCATAAGCATCGAGCCTATGGGACTTCCTGGCTTTTTTACTCTTTGAAACAAGCCTATGGCTTCTGAAGGCATGGCTCATTTTAATCTTACCGGTGCCGGTTTTACTGAATCTCTTCTTTGAAGAGCTATGTGTTTTCACTTTAGGCATTTTATTATTCTCCTTATTTCTTCTTGTTTAGCGTCGGTGACAGCGTCATCAACATATTCCTGCCTTCAAGTTTGGGGTTATTGTCCAATTCTCCGTTTTCTGAACACGCATCTGCGAATTTCATCATCAGGGCACGACCCATGTTCGTATAGGCCATTTCCCTTCCCCTGAACCTAAGGCTTACTTTTACTTTGTGTCCCTGCGACAGGAACTTATTGGCATTTTTTGTTTTAAAGTTAAAGTCGTGGTCTTCAATCTTTGGTTTTAGCCAAACTTCTTTCATGGCAGAAGCTTTTTGGTGTTTGTGAGCTTCTTTTTGTTTTTTCGCCATGTCGAACATGTGTTTCCCATAATCTATGATCTTGCATACGGGAGGAGCCGCTTTGGGAGCGATTTCAACTAAATCCAAATCGTTCTGCATTGCAATCTGCATTGCTTTTTCCAATGTTACGATTCCCATCATGTCGCCGTTTGGGCCTATGAGACGAACTTCATTTCCCTTAATCTCATCATTAATCCTCGTATTATTCTTTGTATTCTTTGAGCTTTTATATTTGCTGGCGATATTTTCCACCTCCGTAGTATTTCGGACAGTCTCGCAATCCGTCCATCCGCAGCCTTATGGCCGCCCGTGCATAATAAAACAACGGACCGTTGAAACAATCCGCTGATAAAAAATACTTTCACAAGTTTTTATTAACCCTGGGAGATCGTGTCTTCAAGGTGAGAAGCGGACCACTTCTGCTTTGTTTTATTGCTCGTAGATAGTAACATATCGCATGGCAGATGTCAAATATCTAATTTCGATTAACTGACCCTGGGTTAATTAGCAGAAAATCAGTATTAGCATAACTCATACATTTCTCTTGCAGCTTCTTTTGTGGCATGTTCGTTAACCGCTAAAACTTTTATCTTAGTTGTTCCACTACCAAATGTTATCTCAATGGTATCTCCGGCATTAACTTTACCGGAAGGTTTTGCAACTTTTCCGTTTATACTTACACGACCTTTTTCGCAGGCTTCGTTTGCTACGGTCCTTCTTTTTATTATCCTTGAATTTTTTAGAAATTTGTCCAGCCTCATTATAATCCCGCCTCCTTTGCCTTGTCCCAATATCTATCTAATTCAACAAGTGTCCTTTCCTCCATGGAAAACCCCGCTTTTTCACATTCCTTCTCTACATAGGCAAAACGTCTGATAAATCTATCGGATGTCTCCTGAAGTGTTATTTCCGGTTCAATGTCCATAAATCTGCAAACATTCACCAAGGAAAAGAATAAATCGCCCATTTCTGACTGAATCGCCTTTTTATTCATGCTTTTGCTTGCTTTCATAAATTCTTCAATTTCTTCCGTGGTTTTTTCAATTGCCCCGTCAACAGCATCCCAGTCAAAACCGGCTTTGGCGGCTTTTTCCTGAATTTTTAAGCTTCTCAGTAATGCAGGATATGTTTTGGGTATTGCCAGTATTTTTTCAGTATGGGACTTCAACCCTTTGGACTTGTTTTTTATCTTATCCCAATTTTTTAATACCGCTTCGGAATCCAATGCAATATCTTCCCCAAATACATGTGTATGACGTTCTATCAGTTTACGGCAGATACCGTCGATTACATCGCTTGAATCGAATCTGCCTTCTTCATAGGCAATCTGCGAATGAAAAACCACCTGAAGAAGCACATCCCCCAATTCTTCCTTAATCATTCCGTCATCGCCGGCTTCTATGGCTTCCAGGGCTTCATATGTTTCCTCAACCATATACCGTTTCAGTGATTCATGAGTCTGTTCCCTGTCCCAGGGACACCCTTCTTCGCTTCTGAGTTTTGCCATCAGTTCCGTCAGGTCCTGAAATGTGTATTTTTCTTGTTTCATCTTTACCCCATTGTTGCTATTATTACTTCAGCCACCATTTTCATGGGCATTTGACTGTTCATGCTTCTTTTACGTATCCTGCCGTATGCTTGATCTTCACTAATATTGAGTTTTTCCATAAGTATTCCTTTTGCTTTTTCAAGACTTTTTCTGGTGCTCATATCTTCTTTAAGTTTATCTATTTCTTTTAAAAGCGTCTTAATCCCTTTTCTGCTTTTAAGGGCTATTTCCACTGAATTCAGAAGAACTGCTTTATTGACGGGCTTTCTAAGACATATTATATGGGGATATTCAAAATACTGTTCAGCGTAATCCTTTTGCATTTGATTAGCCAATAGAATTACGGAACCCATGCCCCCGTTGATAACAACCTCGCTCACCTGGAACCCCGTCATGTCGCCAAGATTATAGTCAACTATCAGAAGGTCAGGCTGATATATCCTGACTTTTCTTAGGGTCTCGCTTCCTGATACGCATGTATCGGTTATATTGAAAAATGCCTGTTCCAAAACCAGTCTCAGCTTTCCCACCAACTCATGTGACTGTGCCGAAACAAGAATGATTTCATTCTTCATCCGTTCCTCCGCATATTATCTTAAAATTATACCATATGAATTTACCAGCGTCCGAATCATCCTTAGGATACTTAGGACAAACGGGCGGTTATGATGCGGGGTATGCCGCTGATATCATTTTTTATTGAAATATCAGAAAATCTATTTTCAACGAGAATACGGGAAATTGATTCTGATTGATTAATACCTGCTTCCAGTACCAAATATCCTCCGGTATCGAGAAATTTTGGAGCCTGATTAATTATATTTCTATAAAAATCCAGTCCGTCAGTGCCTCCATCCAATGCTGTAATAGGTTCATATAACCACACATCATCTGAAAGTTTTTCTATATCATCAGAAGGTATATAAGGCGGATTCGCCATAATCAGGGTATATCTTTCCAATGGCAACGTATCATATAAGTCGCTTCTTACCGCGGTAATTCTGTTCTCCAAATTGTGCATTTTTACATTTCTTTTTGCTATCTTTATACATGCAGGATTAATATCGGCCAAAACAACTTTTATTCTTTTATCATAATGGGCCAATGCGATGCCAATGCAGCCTGAACCGGTGCATAAATCGAGTACTGAAATATCTTCGCCGGGAATATCATTAATCAAAGCCATCGTTTCTTCAACCAATTCCTCTGTTTCCGGTCTGGGAATCAATGTGGATTCATCTACAATAAACTCCATGGACATGAACCATGCTCTGCCTGTGATATAAGCAACAGGCATGTGCAAAGAACGTTTTTTAATAAATCTGCCGAACAATACTTTCTCATGCGCTTTAATCTCTTCATTCATATGTGTGTGTATAAAGGTTTTGGATTTATCAAGCGCATATGTTAAAAGAATCAAAGCTTCATTATATGAATCTTCGATTCCTTTTTCAGACAGGATGCTTCCCGCTTCTTTTAACATGTCCCTGATTACCATTCGTCAGAGCCTTTTTCCTCGGGAATAACTGCTTTAAATGCTTCAATGGCGACTTCCAACATATCATCCGTAGGTTCTTTAGTTGTAAAATTCTGGAAGAATAATCCGGGAGCGCTTATTATTCTAGAAAGAATTCCATCGCTTCTGCCTGCAAATTTAATTATCTCGTATGCAATGCCGGCGACAACCGGAAGCAGAAGCAGTCTTGCAAGAACATTAACCCATATAGAATTCCATCCCGTAAAGGAAAATACCAGCACACTGACGATTAAAACAATGAAAAAGAATGATGTTCCGCAACGTTTATGCCTGGTAGTATATTTTCGTGCGTTTTCCACAATCAGTTCTTCGCCGCTTTCATAGCAACTGATGGTTTTATGTTCAGCGCCATGGTACATCCACACGCGCTTTATATCCTTAAGTTTGGATACCAGTATTATGTATACCATAAAGATAGCGATTCTGATAAGTCCTTCAATAAGATTATTTAGAATTACATTTCCCGTGGGTATGAAGCTTGCTATAAGATTCGGAAGCAATATAAATAATCCGACGGAAAATAACAAAGCTACCACCACACTGAAATATATCATTATGTTAAAAGATTTGTCACCAAATTTTCTGTCCATCCACTGTTCAAATTTAGAAGGTTCGCTTTGTTCCTCGCCTTCTTCTTCCAAATCCACAAAAGACGCAGCATGCATCAGGGCTTTAATTCCGTAAACCATCTGAGCAAATATTCCGTAAACGCCTCTTACCAATGGAATTTTTCTGATTTTTTTATTATATGCGAGGGGTTCTGTACTAAGGTCTATTTCCCCATCGGGTTTTCTGACAGCTACAGCTTTTTTCTCCGGACCAATCATCATGATGCCCTCTAAAAGAGCCATTCCGCCAATACTTGTTTTTTTAGCCATATTTAATTTCCTCTATAAAAAAGGCCGGTATTCCGGCCTTTTTATTGTTACTTCATACCATATTTTTTCTTGAACCTATCAACTCTGCCGCCGGTGTCGATAAGCTTCTGCTTACCTGTGTAAAACGGGTGGCAGCTGGAGCAGATTTCAACACGAATATTTTCCTTTGTTGAACCGGTTTCAAATGTATTTCCACATGCGCAATGCACACTTGTTGTTCCATATTTGGGATGTATATCCTTTTTCATCCAATTCACCTCTTTCACGGACCGTTCGAAAATAAAACAGCCTCTATAAATAACGCAAGGGGTATTATAACACAGGAAATTTCATAATACAAGTTGTTTTTACGAGTATTCCGTTGCATTAAATGAAGATTTTGTATTGATATTATTAACAAAATCCTCGTTTGTCCTGGTTCTCATCAGTTTATCAATAAACCATTCGGTAACCTCGGCAGTTCCCATATTGCTCATGGCCTTCCTTATGGTCCAGATACTTTCCATTTCTTTTTTGCTGAGCAGCAGATCTTCTCTTCTTGTACTCGATTTGCTTATATCAATTGCGGGGAAAATACGCTTATCAGCCAGTTTTCTGTCAAGATGGAGCTCCATGTTGCCCGTTCCTTTAAATTCCTCAAATATAACATCGTCCATTCGGCTTCCCGTTTCAATAAGTGCGGTTGCTATAATTGTAAGGCTTCCTCCGAATTCAATGTTTCTTGCCGCACCAAAGAATTTTTTGGGGCTGTGCAATGCGCCGGGGTCAAGTCCGCCGGACAATGTTCGGCCTGTTGGAGTCATTGTAAGATTGTAAGCTCTTGCAAGTCTCGTAATACTGTCCATGAGAATTACAACATCCTTCTCCTGTTCAACCAGGCGCTGAGCCCTTTCAAGAACCATCTCGGCAATTTTCACGTGGTTTTCGGGAACTTTATCAAATGTAGAATATGCTATTTCCCCGTCAATTGAACGCTGTAAGTCCGTAACTTCTTCAGGACGTTCATCAACAAGCAGAACAATTAATTCTACTTCAGGGTAATTTTTTGTTATACTGTTTGCGATTTTTTTAAGAAGAACTGTCTTGCCTGCCTTTGGCGGGGATACAATCATCCCCCTTTGGCCCTTTCCGATAGGAGCGATAAGGTCTATTATTCTGGTTGAAAGCTCTTTTGGGGTTTTTTCAACACTCAGGCGTTCTTCCGGGAAAATCGGAGTTAGGGTATTAAATGGTTTTCTTCTGATTGCTACCCCAGGGTCATCACCGTTTACAGTGTTAACGAACAGCAGCGCCTGAAATTTCTCGCCTTCGGATTTTATTCTTCCTATTCCGGAAATTTTGTCTCCGGTTTTTAAATTCAGTTTTCTAATTTGTGAAGGCGACACATATATGTCTTTGGGACCGTATGTGAAATTTTCCCGCCTTAAGAATCCATAACCGTCGGGAAGAACTTCAAGTATGCCTTCGACAGGATCCTGTTCCTGAATTTCTTTGGGAGCTTTTTCGCTGTTTTTGCCCTTTTTATCATTTTTGGAACTATCATTTTCAATAGTCTTCTCTTCATTAGCAATTTCTGGTGGTGATTCTTTGGTTTTTGCCGATGTTGCTTTTTTAGTAACCTCGGCTTTATCTTGTTCGGCCCCTGCTTCAATAATCAATTCAATAAGCTGTCCCTTGCGGTATTTGGTAATGCTTTTTATTCCCATCATCTTGGCAATATAGCGCAAATCCTCAAGTTTCTTTGTCTTCAATATTTTTATGTCCTGCATTTTACACCTCTCAGACACGGATATTATTTTGTTAAAATAGGAATTCATTTTAGAATAATCAGAATTAACTAACAGAATTATAACATGATGGATAGGGAAACGCAATCAACCAAACACCGTTAAAGTAAATAAAAGTGTTTGGGTAGTTTAACTAAATCCGAAGCTTAAAAGTTAACTTTTACAGCATGTTGTATGATCAACAATTACTAATCACATAATATAGTAGATAATACTGCATAATTGTATTATAATGTAACCAATAGGTGATATTTATTTGAAACACTTAAAACTAATGATAACTAATATAATGTACTATGGACAATCCGTGATATATTTGAACTGAAGCATTTTCGAGGCCTTTTTCGAAAGTGCTTTTTATTAACGGCGGAGGTATACCAATGAAAAAAACATTCGTAATTGACACAAACGTTTTACTGCAGTCACCTTATGCCATCTACCACTTTGAAGACAATGACGTTGTGATTCCTGCAGTAGTACTTGAAGAACTTGACAAATTCAAAAAAGATTCAAGCGAACTCGGTGCAAATGCCAGAGAAACTTCACGTATACTTGACAAACTTAGAATAACCGGCAATATCAGTACCGGCGTTCAGCTTGAAAGCGGCGGCATTCTGAGAATTGAGTTAAACTGCGAAAACGTGAAGCTTCCTGAGTGCTGGGATCCAAAAAAGAATGACAACAGGGTTTTAAAGGTATGTTTGGGACTAAAAGATGATGGTCTCAATATTATTCTTGTTTCAAAAGATATTTTTGAGAGAATCAAGGCTGAAATAGTAGGAGTAACGGCACAGGATTTTTATGCTGAGCAAGTTCCCACATATGATGAACAATATTCCGGCAGAAGCGAAATTTATGCAGATGATAATGCAATAAACGAATTCTATTCAATTGGAGAAATGGGTTTGGCCAATGTTTATATAAATTATGAGCATGGCATAATGGCTGAGGGACATCTCACCACAAACGAGTTTCTTATAATTCATTCATTAACAAATCCAAATCATACAGCCCTCGGCCGATACGACGGCGGGAAGATTGTGCGGCTTAGATATGATAAAGAATATCCTTTTGGCGTTAAACCACGCAATGCTAATCAGAAATTTATTCAAGAAGCACTGATGACAGATTCACTGATCGCTCCCCTTGTAATTTTGAAGGGTCCTGCGGGAACTGCAAAAACCTTTTATTCACTGGCCGTTGGCCTGCACCGCGTCCTTGATGAAAAGGCATATAGAAAAATACTTGTATGCAGGCCAAATGTCAAAATGGATGAAGATATCGGGTTTCTTCCCGGTACGGAAGAGGAAAAAATCGCACCATATATGCGGCCCATAATTGATAATCTTGAAATACTCATGGATGCTGACAATAAAGAAAAATTTATTCACGAACATGAGCTAAGAGATAAAATTCAAGAACTGTTCGACCGAAATATAATTAATACGGAGGCAATCGCGTTTATCAGGGGTCGTTCAATAGTAAATCAATGGGTAATAATTGATGAAGCACAGAACCTGACGCCAAAACAGGTAAAAGGCATTATAACCCGGGCCGGAGCCGGGACTAAGATAATACTTGCAGGGGATCCATTCCAGATAGACCATCCATTCTTGGACACCAGAACAAACGGCCTTTGCTTTGCCGCAGAAAAAATGAAAGGCAGCAGCCTTGCTTACCAGATAACCTTAACCGAGGAAGATTGCGAACGCTCACCTCTGTCGGCTGAAAGTTCTAAAAGAATGTAACGCATTTTTTCATATATCTCCTTCTTTGAAGTGCGGGCTAACTACCCGCACTTTTTTTGACGGGATTATTTGTCTATATGCTTCGTTTGATGCAACTCTTGTTTCATTTATGTATTTAATATACACGCCATTCACCAAGAGTTTTCCAATCCTCGCCTATAAATAAATACTCTCCGTCAAATTAATAAAACCTCATTACTAATTGCTTGTATACTGCTACCGTCACACTTATGATGTGATATAATTTTTATATCAATTCTTGGAGGATGTTATGACTAACGTAAAAAAAATCACATACGGCGGATGGGAAAATTGCTACGAAATCAGCAATGGAACCGTTGATTTGGTTATCACGGGAGATGTGGGGCTTCGGGTTATACGGTATGGCTTTACCGATGGTCCCAATGAAATGTGCAATATTAAAGAACAACTCGGTAATACGGGCGGTGACGAGTGGTTCATATACGGAGGGCACAGACTGTGGCACAGTCCCGAAGGAAAACCGCGCTCATATTTTCCTGATAATTTTCCGCTTGAAGTTAAAATTATTGAAAACGGGGTTAAAGTTTCGCAACCCATCGAAACCACTACAGGAATTAAAAAGGATTATATAATTACACTTGCTCCGGCTTCATCATCTGTTGATCTTAAACATTATCTCACCAACAAAGGCATGTGGGATGTAGAACTTGCTGCATGGGCACTCACTGTTATGGCCCCGGGCGGCGTTGAAATTGTTCCCCAGTATCAAAAAGACACAGACCTTCTGCCCAACAGAATGCTTTCTCTGTGGCCTTACACAAAATTGAATGACCCGCGTGTAACCTGGGGTGAAAAATATATTCTGCTTAAACAGGATCCGAATGCTAGGGAAGCCTTTAAATTCGGGATATCCAATACAGACGGCTGGGCGGCATATGCTAACCATGGAAATCTTTTTGTAAAAAAATTCACACCTATTGACGGAGCATTATATCCGGATTATTCAGGTTCAAGTTATGAAACATATACCATTGATTTTATGCTGGAGATGGAAACGCTTTCTCCATTGGTCATTTTGGAACCCGGGAAAACCTTGGAACACATAGAAACCTGGCAGCTTTTTGCAGACATTCCTTTACCTTCAACTGAAAAGGATGTTGAGGAAAACATATTTCCATTGATATAAACACAAAAAACAATAAATTTACCTAAGGTTTTTTGTTGTTTTTTTATTACGGTCCAATCATCCGTCGGATGATTGACTCATTTTATGCTTCAAAATCGGTTAATCCAGTATCTCTCCTACGTTGTTCAGGACATACCTTGGTCTATAGGAAAAATCATTTATGTGTTCTTTTTGCGTTACACCTGTAAGCACCAATACTGTATCAATTTCAGATTCAGTGCCGGCAACTATGTCTGTATCCATCCTGTCGCCGATAATTACGGTGTCTTTTACATCGGTTCCCAGTTTCTTGAGCGCGGATTTCATCATCAGCGGATTCGGTTTTCCTATAAAGTATGCCTCTCTGCCGGAAGCGATCTCAATTGGGGCTATCAAGGCTCCCGTTGCGGGCATAATGCCTTTTTCAGTAGGTCCTGTTTTATCAGGATTCGTTCCAATAAGTTTTGCACCTTTTTGCACTAATTCTACAGCTTTTTCAATTTTTTCAAAGCTATAACTCCTTGTTTCGCCTACTATGACATACTCAGGATTAACATCATTCATTGAAAGATCAGCATCGTAGATAGCGTTTATCAGACCTGCTTCGCCTATTACATAAGCGCTGCATCCCGGGCTCTGCCATGCCACAAAGCTTGCCGTAGCCAACGCACTGGTGTAAAAATGTTCCTCACCGACTTCAATTCCAAGACGGCACAGCTTCTGGGACAATTCCTTTGGTGACCGCTCGCTGCTGTTTGTTAAAAACAGGAACTCTTTGTTTTCCGCCCTGAGCCAGTCAATAAATTCCTTTGCTCCGGGAAGAATCTTATTACCGTGGTACAGTACTCCGTCCATGTCGCATATGAATCCCTTTTTTTGTCTTAATATTTCCAAGGTATACCTCCGCTATTCTATTTTCATATAATATCATGCGGGGCGGATATTCCCAACCGGTTAATCATGTCCCATTCTCTGTTTCATAAGATATATAAAAATATTCGTAATGAATATTTTTGGCATTGTCAGCAATATTAATGTACCGGGGAATTCATCGCCCTTAACCATATATTTCATCAACCGTTTTTTCAATCTGTTAATCCTGTGGTTTTCAGGGATAAACTCCCTCATTACAGACCGATGGGTTTTCATGATTTTCTTTATAAATGCTTCGCTTGAATATTCTCTTATTCTGTCAATTTCAAATGTTTCAGCCGCCACTTCAGCTGCAGCTATTACTGCATTGGCCGGGTTTAAGCTCTTCTGAGTATATTTTCTCAAGTTTTTAAATAATCTTTTTAATAATAGTTTAGAACGCTCGCTGTCCGGTTTACCATTGGTTATCTCATTAAAAATATACTCCATTTCATCATGTGTAAGCGGGTATGTGTATCTGGGACGCTTGGAATCCTTTATAAAATATGTTCTTCCGTAATTCTTGTCAAAAGCCTTCATCGCATCAAGATACCCCAGCCTAAGATTCTTTCTCGACTGCTTGATATTAAATTCCAGCAGCCCTCCGAGCATGGACGAGTTCGTGATATACATTATATCAGCGCTATTATCTTTAACCTTCCTTTTTATCCCTAAACCACCGAGCAGTTCTACTGCGATTATATTTTTGTGGCCTCTTTCAATAAGTGTATTAATCGGCAGATTGTCATATGCTCCGCCATCCAGATAAACTTTGCCGTCTATTTCTATCCGTTGAAAAATCGGCAGTGCGGCACTGGCAAGAATATAGTCCACTACCTGTCCTTCGGGCATTTCTTTAACACTCTTAAATATAGGTTTGAAATCCGACAACGAAATCGTTGATACAATCAGTTCAATGCCGCTGTTTCTGATATCGTCTTCATCTATCATTGAATTAAGCAGCTTCCTGAACGGCGTTATATCCAGTCCCCTCTTTTTTGCAATAGCTTTAAGCTGTTCCTTTATGCTTTCATATTTCTCATGAAACTGCAGGTCTTTTTCAATGGGTTTGTACTCAAACAATAATGAATAATCAAGATTTTCCCACAGTTTCCTGGTTTTTTCATATTTATCAATCGCAATAGCAGCACCATTAATGGCACCGATGGATGTACCTGCGACCGTAGTAATCTCTATATCAAGTTCTCTCAGCGCTTTCCAAACCCCGATTTGATAAGAACCTTTTGTGCCGCCCCCGGCGAGGGCAAGTGCATATTTCAATTCCATTCCCCCTCATTTAGTAGAATAACAGTATATTAATATTATAACTGAAATTGGTGTGTTTGGTAACTTGACGATTGCTGTCTCCCCATTTTTAACTTTCGCCCGAGGGATGTAGTTTAATAAAGTAGGGAAACCTATCTCTAGACTTCCCCCTTATCAAACCGCACGTGCCCTATTAAGGCATACGGCTTACCAGTTGTAGTTTTATAATGAATGTTATGTTGTGGCCAGACCT
>JAUVJE010000170.1 GCA_030592355.1 Clostridia bacterium | reverse complement strand
CAACGTGCCGAAAAGCTTGGAATACCCATACTCAACCGTGCTGATCTACTTGGTGAAATCATGAAAGCTCACAAGTTTGGCATAGGCATATCCGGCGCTCATGGAAAAACCACTACCACAACAATGGTTTCATACTTATTTGAAAGATGCGGATTTGACCCTACCATTCATATAGGCGGCGAAGCAGATTTTATCAACGGTACCGTCAAGATCGGTAACGGCACTTATTTCATCACAGAAGCCTGCGAATATACGGATACTTTCCTTAAACTTAATCCGTTCATAGGAATTGTTTTAAATATTGACTACGACCATGTTGATTTTTTTAAGGACCTTCATGACATGCAGCAGTCATTTCTTGAATTCGCCAAACTGATACCCAGGGACGGTCATCTTATTGTCTGCCACGACGATTCAAATTCTGTCTTTCTTGAGAATTCGGTTGACTGCAATGTGGTCAGGTATGGTTTAAACGATACCTCATTGGAATTTTCTGCAACTAAACTTAAATATGACGATGAAGGAAAAGCATCTTTCGACCTTTATGAAAGTGGTAAAAAAGTCAGCCGCGTCAAATTAAATATACCGGGCACCCATAACGTTCTGAATGTACTGTCAGCTGTCGCTGCATGTAGAATTTGCAACGGCTCTATAGAAAACATTAAAGCGGCTTTGGATGATTTGATGGGTCCCAGAAGACGTTTTGAACTAAAAAGCAATGCAAGGGGAATCAAGGTGTTTGCTGATTATGCACACAATCCCGCCGAAATAAACGGAACCCTTGAAATCGCATCCAATATGAATCACAGGGAAATCTGGGCTGTCTTTGAACCTCATACATACACCAGGGTTTCAGTTCTTTTTGATGATTTTGTAAACTGTTTTGGATATGCGGACCATATAATTATGGCGGATATCTATAACGACCGCGAGGAAACGGGCACAGAGGTCAGCAGTAAATTAGTAGCTGAAAAAATTGCAGAAAAAGGCAAGGACTCTATATATCTTCCCGATTACGAATCAATCACTGATCATCTATATCAAAAAATGAAACCAGGCGACATCGCCGTTATCTTAGGCTCTAAATTTATTGAAAAGGTTGCGGATAATCTGGCTGACCGGTATGACGGCTGATTCATACACCGATTTTTTGTCATATCTTTTTCAAATCAAGTGTTGCAATAATATCTGCACCTGAATCTGCAGCATTTTTAATGATGACCTGCCCCTCTTTTACAGGAGCTTTAACTTCTGCTTTATATATCTCGTTCATGACATCGAAAATCAGATGCCTTCTCACAGGTTTGTTGGTTTTGACGGGTACTACAGTCAGTTTTCCACCCCTTACTTTAACTGTAGATGTAACAATTCTTACGGGTTTTGTAATTTCATCAACCGCATAATCCCACCCCTTGCTACAGCTGTTTCCCAAAACTTCTAAAACCTTGTCTCCTTCATATTCAACTGTCATCCTGCAGCCTTTCGGACAGCTGATGCAAACCATTTCCTTTTTCATTTCGCCCTCGCCTCTATTATCATTTTTCTTCCCCTTATATCATCAGTGGATATAATGATATACTCCATTTCTGCGGGAGCCACTCTCTTTAACTTCTTGCTGAATATAATTTCATCTTTACAAATTGCATTTATTTTTATCGATTCCATAATTGACGTAGAACGGAAATAAATTTTTATTTTTTCTTCCTTATCCGTCACATCTATAAACTGCGGAACCGTATACCGAATTCCATTGCCCGTAATTAATTCAATTCTCTTTTTTATCTTTCTAGTCTTGCCTTTGATTTTTCTGACAGCGGATTTTGCCGCCTTCTCCGCCTCTATCGCAACATAATCAACAAGATCATGCACATGAAGCACATTACCGCAGGCATATATTCCGTCAATATTCGTTTCTAGATATTGGTTCACCCTGGCACCTCCTGTGACAGGATCAAGTTCAACACCTGCTTCTTCGGCTAATTCATTTTCCGGGATAAGACCTACCGACAGCAGCAGCATGTCGCATTCAATGTATTTTTCTGTGCCTTTAACAGGTTTAAAACTATCATCAACCTGTGCAATTGTTACTCCTTCAATCCGTCTTTTACCATGTATGGCTATAACGGTAGTGGATAGTTTCAACGGTATATTAAAATCTTCAAGACACTGAACTATATTTCTTGTGAGGCCTCCGGGGTGGGGCATTATCTCGCAAACCGCTCTGACTTTCATACCTTCCAGAGTGAGTCTTCTGGCCATAATAAGGCCAATATCGCCGGAACCCAGAATAAGTGCAGTTTTCCCGGGTTTCATTCCCTCGATATTCACAAATCTCTGTGCTGTTCCGGCTGAAAAAATGCCACTGGGATTGGTACCCGGAATTCTAAGCGCTCCCCTTGGCCGTTCCCTGCACCCCATGGCGAGTATTATGCTCCGGGCCTCATAAACGATAAGTCCGTCATCAGGATTAACGGTTGTTATACGTTTATTTTTATCGACGGATATAACCATCGTGTTTAATTTGTATTCGACTTTCAGTTCCTCAATTTCTCTAATATATCTTAGAGCGAATTCAGGGCCGGTCAGTTCTTCTTTAAAAACATGCAATCCGAATCCATTGTGAATGCATTGCTTTAAAATACCACCGAGCTGGATATCCCTGTCAATTAAAAGAACATCCTTAATGCCGGCTTTTTTCGCCTTAACTGCTGCGGCAAGACCTGCCGGACCGGCTCCTATTATTACTAAACTTCTTTTCTCTATCACGGCCGGTTCCTTTCAACAAGTATGTTGGAACCTGAATCACCTTTTTGCACTTCTTCTTTTTCTATTCCCAGTTCCTTTGAAAGTATCTCAACCACCGCCGGCAGGCAAAAACCTCCCTGGCATCTTCCCATTCCCGCACGGGTTCTTCTTTTAACTCCGTCTACCGTCCTTGCACCTGCAGGACGCCTGATGCTGTCAAGAACCTCTGCTTTGGTAACATTTTCGCATCTGCAGACAATCATGCCGTAATCGGGGTTGTCCTGCATTATATTTTCTTTTTCATTTAGATCCATATCTCTAAAGAATTCATGGGTATCCAACCCCGGCTTGAAATTTTCTTTTTTTGCCAATCCCCCCAGACTACCGCTGACTATTTCAGCGACATATTCCCCTATTGCCGGTGCAGAAGAAAGCCCGGGCGATTCAATGCCGGCGACATTAAAAAATCCCGGGATCTTTTTACTTTCGCCTATTATAAAATCACCGGTGTCCGGGGTAGCCCTCAGACCGGCGAATGATGTTATAACCTTTTTCAAATTTAGCCCGCTGCATGTTTTAATCGCTGTCTTATATACATAATCAAGGCTGTCGGCATGGGTTTGGCTGTCCTCTTTCGATTCGACAATATTAGCGTCCGGACCAATAAGAATATTCCCGTCAACCGTAGTCATGACCAGTACACCCTTTCCTTTTTCAGATGGAGGCTGAAAAACTACGTTTTCTACCAGACCGCCTTCTGACCTGTCAAAAAGAAGATATTCGCCTTTCCGTGGTGTAAGTGTGAAAAAACCATCCCCGGCCATTTTTGCTATATCGTCCGCATATATTCCCGCACAGTTGATTACTACCGCTGCAAATATATCTCCTTTGTTTGTTGAAAGTGTGAAATCTCCCTTATTTCCGGTAATACCAAGAACCTGTGTTTCACGCAGGAATTCCGTTCCGTTAACTACTGCATTTTCTATTGCTGCAATATTCAGTTTGTATGGCGAAACAACACCTGCGGTGGGAGCATGAAGGGCTTTGGTAATTTTGGGATTAAGCAAAGGTTCCATTTTAAGTACCGTTTCTTTGCTTAGCAATTTCATGCCTTTGACTCCACCCGCAATTCCGTTTTCATAAAGTTTCTGAAGCTGTTTTTCATCTTCGGAATTAAAAGCCAAAACCAAAGAACCCGAATTTTTATAAGAAACGCCTAAAAGCCTGCAAATTCCAGGCATCATGGCCGTACCTTCAATATTAAACTTTGCTTTCATTGACCCGGGGGTTGCGTCATAGCCTGCATGGACTATACCTGAATTGGCTCCGCTTGCGCCCATGGCCATATCTATGTGCTTATCAATAATGCATATTCTCGCATCATAAGCAGACAGACTTCTGGCCACCAATCCCCCTACGACTCCGGCTCCGATAATCGCAATATCGTATTTTATATTTGCTTTTTCCATATCGCCTTCCCGTTGTATGATTACTAATAGTACACCCTCTGGCTAAAAACAGATACCCCCAAAAATGAGAGCTGCAAAGAAAGGAAACGCTACAAGGATGCCGAACATTATCAGAAGATATCTCGGTGTAAGAGAACCCTTTTTAAGAAAGTTATAAAAAATTATCAGAAATACTGCGTTCAGTACTGACGAAATATAGTTGTACGCACTTTTACTTTGAATAAAAGCACAACTATCCGACATAAAAACACATATCATGTTCATGACATAAATCGCGACACATATATAAAATGCTGTCTTCCAAAGCCTTTTCTTATCCATACTCATTTTCTTTTCCGGCTGGCTTTCTTATTTCTTCGGCTGACTGTAAGTGTCAGACTGTAGGGGTTACCTTCCTTTATATCAAACGTAATTTAGCTGAAACAAGTTCCATCTATTGAAAACTGTCAGGACAATATAACCGTCTTCTTTTTTATAATTTTATTTCACCTTTTGATATTTTATCAAGCGTTATCGGATATAACCTGTGCTCCTGAACCAGCACTTTAGCTGCCAGGGTTTCAGAGTCGTCGTCTTCTGATATCTGAATTATTGCCTGGCTAATTATTCTTCCGTCGTCATAATTGTCATTTACAAGAT
>JAUVJE010000088.1 GCA_030592355.1 Clostridia bacterium | reverse complement strand
AGGTAGCTGAGACAAAGTTAAAAGCAGATAAGGAAGTATCATTCGAGGGGATATTTGGAAATGTTGTTGAGATTGTCGTAGAAATAGATGTGAATGAAACTAATTTTATTGAATTTAACGTGCTTCAGTCAGCAAAAGAAATTACAAAAATCAGGTACTATCATAAGCGCGGATACAACAGGGCTTATAGAAACAAAGACATTAACAGGATTGACAGTGTATTGGAAATAGACTCATCCCGGTCGACTTCAGCCCCAGACATTCTGACACGTCCCACTGAATCCATGCAGGTTGAAGTTAATAACGGCGAATTGCTGAAGCTTCATATTTTTATTGATAGAAGCATAATTGAGGTTTTTGTCAATAACCGGGATTGTGCCTGTGTCCGGGTATATCCCGACAGTCCTGACAGCACTGGAATTTCAATTAAGTCAAAAGGCCGTGATGCCGTGTTAAAATTCCTTGATATCTGGGACATGAAAAAAAATGACTACAGTATTTAATTAATAATAAGACATAACAGCAGGAAGACAGTGTTTTATAGTGCTGTTTTTCTATATTCACTTTTCTAGATGATATTTTAAAATCGTATCATTGTCTGACCCGATGCTGATAAGTAAATAAATCAGACTATTTTTATAAGTTGTATTGAATATACATTTACCTTGTGCTACAATGTAACGGCAGTTACATTTAAGTACGGAGACTTGATTATGAAATGGATACTTCTTCAATATGAATTGCCTAATGAACCCAGTAAATACAGGGTATGGGTATGGCGGCGTTTAAAAAAGCAAAGTGCTTATAAATTGCTTGACGGTTTGTATTGTCTGCCTTTTACGGATAGCTCATTGGAACGTTTCAATTGGATTTGTGTTGAAATTGAAAAAATGGGAGGCAAGGCCATGCTGTGGGCCGCGGATGCTTTGCTTCCGGGGCAGGAGGCAGAAATAAACAGGAAAAAATCAAAGCTTATTGAGCAACGATACAAATCATTGCATAACGAGATAAAAAAAGTTGGGAAAGAGAATATTACAAAATCCCAGTTAGAGAATTATTCCCGCGAGTGGGCGGATATCAGGTGGCATGATCCCAATGGGCATCCGCTGGGTGAAGTTATCAGGGGATTACTTACGGAGATTAGAATCTTGGCGAGGAGGAATTTAAAATGATCTGGACGACTTGGGAGAATGTAGGTGTGGATAGAATGGCCTGTGCATGGTTTATAAGACGATATCTTGATGATAGAGCGGAATTTGATTTTTTATCCTATGGAACAAAACCACAAAATATTGAAAACACATTTGATATGCCGGGGGCGTTATACAGCCACAGCAGGGGAAGATGTTCTTTTGCCGCTATTGTGAAAAAGAACCGGGTTAAAGACGAAACACTGAATATGATGGTTGAAATTGTTGACGGAGCGGACGAAGCAAGCGACAGCCTGCCTCCGCCCGAGAGTTATGGTTTGGAGGCTCTTTGCGTCGGGACGAGGCTCGCAAGTAAAACAGATGCGGATGCGTTGGAGCAAGGTTTATGGTTATATGATTCACTATTTCTATATATTAAAAAAAGAATTGAAGTAAAAGGTGATAGTGACTAATGGAAAAAACAGAGAATTTTGCGCCGCCTGAAAAACGGTTAAAGCTGCGTGCTTATATATTTAAGTATCCGAAAGAATTTTGGCTTCAGGCAGGCGGGGGCATTCTATATAATACACTGATAATATTGGGACCGATTTTTTTAGGGAAAGCCATTGATGCTGCAGCAGATGTAATAAACTTCGGTGCATCATTTACTAATTTTTACTTATACCTTGCTTTGTTTTTTATCAGCACAGCCGTGTTACAGGTTGCACGATATTTTAAAAGATGGTATATGCGTGATATTGCCAACAGGATGAAATGCGACATGCGTGCGGGATTAATGGAAACTGCTTTTGACCGTCCGATGAGCGAACTTGACAGTGAAAAAGCAGGCGATATGATGAGCCGAATGATAGGGGATGTGGACCAGGTCGGCAGATCGGTACAAATTACCATAACAGAGATATGGGATGCTTGTCTTCTGATGATTTCATATTTTATTGCCTGTATGGTATATACGCCTGCAATTACACTTTTAGCTGTAATCCCTGTTCCGTTGACAATTCTCGCTGCTCAGCTTGTAAGACATCCGTTGTATAAGTTGTCTCTACGCTCCCGTGAATCGGCGTCCAATGTTAATGTGCATCTGCAGCACACAGTGTCAGGGATAACGCTGCTTCGCTTATTCGGACGTGAAGAAAGCGAGCATAAAAAACTTACGCAGCTTATGAAAAAGCAACTTAAGTGGGGTATTTTGACATCTATGCTGCAAAACGCAATGATTCCCATATATATTTTAACAGCCTCCCTTGGGTTGATACTTGTCGTGGGTATGGGTGGAAAGCTGGTGGTAAACGGGCAGTGGACCATTGGTACATTTACAGCATATTTAACCATGTTTTCCGCTATGGCAATCCGCACCAATATGGTTGCCCGTGTATTCAATATGTGGCATGGAGCAAAAGCCTCGTGGGACAGGATATTGAAAAAACTTGATACTGATAATGGAACCCAATCTTTGTTAACAAAGTCAGAAACACAAAATACTACAGAAACAAAAGGGCTTAAAGTAGAAAATTTATCGTTTTCTTTTACAAACGGCACAAAAGTACTAGAAGATATTTCTTTCAATGTTTCCCCGGGTCAGATTATAGGTATTACCGGTCCCGTAGGTTCGGGAAAGAGTGCACTGGCCCAGGCGCTATCCGGACTTTATCCATATGAAGGTAAAGTGCATATAGGTGGTTTGGATATATTCAATAATAGAGCTGTTGATAAAAAAATCGCCTATATGGACTCGCAGCATTTTGTTTTTTCGCGCGATGCCCGGTTCAATATTGGATTTGAACGAAATAGCGAAGAGGACATTCTGTCAGCTGCGGAAGCGGCCGCACTTACTCAGGATTTAAGCGGTTTTCCGGAAGGCCTTGATACCAAGCTGGGAGAGAGGGGACAACGTATTTCAGGCGGTCAGCGGCAGCGAATTTGTTTAGCACGGGCACTGACCAGTAATGCGGAGGTACTTATATTGGACGATCCTTTCTCAGCAATAGATATTCATCTTGAAGAACAAATTATGGATGCTATGAAAAAAGACATCGGTGATCGCATCATACTATTGTTTTCTCACCGGCTTATGACATTTTCCCACTGTGACCAAGTCATGGTTTTGGAAAATGGGCGTTTAATACAAAAGGGCAGCCATGAAAGCTTGGTTAATGCCAATGGAATATATAAAAGCATATTTGAAGCACAGTGCTTTATGGGTGGTGAGGAAAATGATTAAGTCTGCAGTAATTAGAGTTCTGAAAAAATATTGGTGGTTATATATTATTCTGTTTGTCATTATTGTTGCCGGCATGGGTTTGCAGCTTCTTCCGGCGTTGCTTTTAAGGGACATTGTAGATAATCATTTTGCAAATAAGCTTTTTGAAGGGGTTTGGCGGCTGGCTGTATACTATCTTGCAGTGATGGCAACCATTAACATTGCAGAATTCATAAAGGCAATCATCACCACATGGTTAGGGCAGCAGACTTTGCTGGAAGTCCGGAATAATATGGCAGCAAGACTGTTGAAATTACCAATCAGCTATTTTGCAAAAACATCTGTAGGAGAGGTAATGAGCCGTCTGACAACGGATGTTGGAGCTATAAACACATTATTTTCTGCAGGGATTATCAATGCACTCACCGATATGCTTAAAATTTTCGGGTTGGTAGGTTCGCTGTATATACTTGCTCCTCAGTTATTATGGCTGGTAGCTGTCTCTTTTCCGATTATTTTACTTTTATCCAATTTCTTTAGAAAAAGAATTTTCAGACTTGAGAAAATGGTGCGTGTTTGTATATCTGACATATATACCTTTATTCAGGAATGGCTTAAAGGAATACAGACTGTAAAGGCATATCATATGGAAGAACAGGGCAAAAAAGACTTTCAAAAACCATTACATGCACATTTAAAGAATATAAACGGCATCTCAAAATACGACAGCTGGTTTCCATGTGTTATGCAAACTTTAAAAGCTCTTATCATCGCATCGGCTGTATTTTTTGCAGCACAAAACGGAACTGTCTTTTCCATAGGCTTAAGCATTGGAACACTTGCTGCAGTTGCAGATTTGATAGGGAGGTTGTTTTCACCTATAGAAGCGCTGGCAAAGCAATTTCAAACAATACAGCAAGCCATGGCGGGAATTGAACGCATAAAAGAATTTGATAAAATACCGACAGAAACACGAGAAGAAAAAATTCAGGAGATTAAACTTGAAGAAGGTATAGAATTAGTTAATGTGCATTTTTCATACGATACAAAAGAAGTATTGCATGGAGTAAATTTATCAATAAAATCCAGTAAGAAAGAAGTGCTTGTAGGACGAAGCGGGGAAGGAAAGACAACGCTTATGAACCTTGTGGCGGGATTGACTGCTCCGGCTGAAGGAACTGTCCGCGTGTGCGGAATAGATCCATTTGCCTTATCACCGAAGGAAAGAAGAAAACTCTTTGGCGTTGTACCGCAGATGCCGCAGGTATTCAATGGATCAGTGCGAGATAATATTACACTGCGGGACAATTCAATATGCAGGGAGGATGTTATTGAGGCGGCAAAGCTTGTTGGTCTGGAGGATACTATAAAGAGCATGCCGGATGGTTATGATACACAACTTGGAGAAGGTGAATCATCTCTGTCCAGTGGGGAGATACAGCTTATGTCTCTTGCGAGGGCGGTTGTTTTAAATCCCCATGTGCTGTTGCTTGATGAACCGACATCTGGTATTGATGCCTATACGGAAGCAAGGGTTTTTGAGGCCATACGCCATGTAAGCAAAGGAAGGACAATCCTGTCTATCAGCCATCGTATCAGCGGTATAATAGACGCCAACCGCGTGCATATGCTCGCAAATGGCAAAATTGCGGACTCTGGTACTGCCGACCAGCTGGCAAAAAGCAATGGATGGTATGCTGCTTATAAACATGTGGAAGATGCAGGCTGGAAATTTACGGAAGTAACACCGGAAACCGTATAGACTATTCCTGCATTTAGTTGGTTAATTACAAAATGACTGCGTAATTTAATATATATGTTATTCTTATGAAAATAAAATTTAGGAGGACAAAATCATGAAGTGGGTAACAAGATCAAGGGTGCATGTGGACAGAGTGGCATGTCCATGGCTGATTAAAAGATTCGTGGATACGAAGGCAGAGATTATTTTTGTTGCAAGGGACTTGGTTCCGGAGATTGCAGAAAAAGAGGGTGCAATACCTTTCGATACCGGCCCGGTTGAATTGGGTCATAAAGATGGACACTGCACATTCGTCACAATAATGAATGCATACAATCTGGGCGGAGACCCGGCGTTAAAAATGCTGGCGGATGTTGTTGATGCTGCTGATACATACAGATTGGACGAAAACCCATATGCTCACGGCCTTGAAGCAATTGCAGTTGGGTTCGGCATGGTTTTCCCGGATGATTACGAAAACCTTGAATATCAGTTTATAGTATATGATGCCCTGTACAATTATTTTAAATTACAGGCAAGCAAAAAATAAATGAACAAATGATATAATTAGATGAAGAAAAGAGGATGTCCAAGATATTCTCTTTTCTTGGCGGGAAAAATTGTGCTTTAAAAAGCAAGGCTATATAATCAAAGTACTATAATTGTCTGGGTAAGGATTTTATATTGTGGAGGCACATAATGAAAATAGCATCGATCACACCAATGAACTATACAAAAGGTGAACTCAACTACTTTCAGTTTATTCGAGGAGGCGTAGGCGCAGACTGCCATCAGGGGCCAAGTTTTTATCAATTTAGTGACGGCTGTGTGCAGATGCGATGGGGAGCATATGACATTCAGGAATGTTCGGGAGATACGGCATCGCTATACTGTACAACAAATGATATGGGTATAACTTGGAGCAATCCGCAAATTATCAATTTTCTAAGCGGTACTCCAGAAAGAGAAATTGTGCAGCTGAAAAATTCAAATAAGGCGATAAGTTTTGGCTGTGTTACCCGCCATAATCTGGTGGTTGATGAAAAAACTAAAAAAGTCACCAGCCACAGCAATTATTTTAATGCCAGCACAAGAGTTTATTTGCGTCGTTCCGATGATGGCGGAAACACATTTGGAATGCCTGAAGAGATACCATATCTTCTAATATCCGGTAATAAGGAATTAGCCAATGTTGGTTTTTATGCAGGTGTCGATAATGTGCTTTTGCTTGAAAGCGGACGAATAATAGTTGCATATACATTTATGGACCCTGAACGTATTGGGAATAGTAATGATGTACAAGCTCAGCATTATACAGGTGCGTGCATTCTGTCTGATGATGAGGGTAAAACATGGCGCCGCAGTCAGGAAATTGTAGCAACTACACAACGGGGAGTCATGGAACTGCAGATGGTTGAAACGGCACCAAATAAGATTTTTACGCTATTTCGCACCAAATCAGGATATGTTTATCAAACGACATCTGATGATGGAGGAGAAACTTGGAGTGAATCAATACCTTCGCCATTGACAGCGCCAGAATCAATGACACGTATGATACAGTTAAAAAGCGGTAATATTTTAGTGACTCGAAATAATGTGTGTTCTAAAACCCAATATCCAAGACATCCAATTGTTGCTTCAATATCAAAAGACAGCGGGGCAACTTGGTCAAAGGATAAGACAATCGCTGTTGAAAGTGGCAAAAACCAATTAAGCAATCACAGTATGATTCAATTGGATGACGGCCGTATTTTACATGCTATCTCCCATTACAGGGCGGTTTTCCCTGTAACCAGTGATCTGGATATGGCTATATATGATGAGGAATGGATTCTAAAAGACTGATGTAATTTGTATGGTTTGATTGACCCAGACGCATAATTATATTTCCATTGAAATTAAAAAAGAAAGGAAACATATTCCCCTAGCATTTATGATATTTATAAATCGTACTTAAAATAAAGTATCCAGTACAACTTTGTTGATTTCATCAATAAAAGCGGCAATCTCTTCAGGACTTTCTATAAAACCGTTCATTATCCAATTTTGGATAATGGCAGTAGTGCCATTTTCAGTAAAAATATATGTTTTTTCCAACAAATCATTGCTATGGTGTTTGGACATTACTTTCCATTCGGCAATAAATTTATCATGTGCAATAGTCGTTACTCGTTTCATAAATTTTCTATCGCCGTTTTCAGAAAAAATAATTTTACACAATTCCTGATTATTCCAAATTGATTGACATATTTCAAGTGTTGCCGTTCGAGCATCATTAGAAGTGTCGAGGGATAGCCTTATCTTTTTAAAAAGTTCACTTTCAATCGTATTAAGTAAATCCTCAGGACTTGAATAATGCGAGTAAAAAGTATTTCTGTTTATATCTGCGTTTTTACATATATCAGTTACTGTAATTTTTTGAATGGACTGTTTTTGCATCAGCTGCAACAGGCTCTGTTTTAGTACCATTTTTGTATACTTTACCCTACGGTCATTTTTCCTTCCCATTATCATTCCCTTTCAATAATTATTCCGGTATTTAATGAACATAAATGCATATATCTTATAGACAATAATCACTTAAGGATAACTATGTATAACTATGCACATAATATAACCAACTGTCTGTTGTAAAATAGACACCATGTGTATTATAGTTCAAATAGTATAAAATAACAACAGTTGTTAGTTTGCCCATATCAGTATTACAGAAAAGGAATATATTGAATGAGAAAATTTGAAGAAATACCATATCAAAAAGGAAAACACGGTACGTTTGAAGAAGAATGGCTAAGTCATAAAAAAATATCTGAGTGGTGGTACGCGACAGGTTATTTTACTGATGAAGATGATAAAATGTATTCATATCAATTTACAGTCTTACGCCCTTTAGTAATGGGAACAAGACCATTTGTAATGCATCTTGCCCTGACGGATTTTACTACCGGTGAACACTATTTCACCCAGCGTGTTGATCGAAAAGGAAAAGATATTGTAATAAGTGAGCAAACAATTCAATTTGGAACAGATGCAAAGGTCGAAAAAATGAAACGGGAATGCATTTAACTTGTGAAGATACAGCATATTCGCTGGATCTAAACCTTGATTATGGCAAAGGAGCTGTCTGGCATTGTGATAATGGTTATCTGATGATGGGGAGTGCCCAAACGAAAGAGAGTACATTAAATTATTCATATACCAATAAGCCAACCGAACGTACAATAATTTTTAAGGGTAAAAAGAGAAAAGTTCAAGGAAAATCATGGTTTGACAAACAGGGCGGCCCATACAGTTTATTAAAGGCTAAAACACATTGGGAATGGTTTTCACTGCGTTTTTATGATGATGAAGAGATTATGCTGTTTACATTTCCACATAACGATTATCAAGACGGCACTTATATTAAAAAAGACGGTTCAACCCAAAGGTTACTGGATTATAAGATTGCACCAAAGGATTTCGTCATAGAGCAGGAGTTAAAATTTTCATCAGGATGGACGCTTTCAATTCCCGGAATCAAAGATGGTGAGTATAATATCAACCCGCTGTTTAAAGGGCAAATGAATATCGGTTACTTTGAGCAGCTTTGTGGTATATACGATAAAATGGATAGTCAAGTCGGGATAGCGATTGTAGAATTGTTGCCTGGTGTCTATAATAAGAAATTTAAAAACTCGTTCCTGAAAAATGCTAAAAATTTCATAGATAAATAAAGTAAAATGCAATCTGTTTTTATATATTTGAATTTATTGGTATTACCTAAACCCGCATATCGGCAACGCAATCGGTAATTTAAAGATTTAAAACTTTAAAACTTATGAAGCAGCTTTCTGGCAATCCTATCGAGTTCGTTAAAAGCGTCTTGGAATCGGATAGGATCCTGCTGTTTTTTTTCGTAGTCGTAAGTGTCCTGAAAACCGACTTCGCCTTCTGAAATTATCTCATAGAAAGTAAAAACTTTTTCTTTATTAATTCGAAGATCCATTCTTTCTAAGACAGTTGCCTTAACTTCATTATCTGCGCAGATTACGACATCGGCGGGAATTGTTTTTTCTTCAACTTCTTTATTCCATGTATTACGTTGTAAAGAACATGGAATTTCTCTGTTTTGCAGTTCCCGGCGAACATCCATAAACAATTTATCTTTATCCGGAAATTCCTCAGGGTCGGCAACACCGGCGGAAAAAAATCCGATATCTATATTCCAAAGCTTAGAATAGTGCCTCAAATACTGTTCCAGAACCTGGCTTCTAAGTATATTGCCATAGCAAACGATAACCCAATTGTGAGTTCTCTTATCATTATGGGTGAAAGATTGCGTGTTTTTATCGCACATATAAGAACTCCTTTATAATGGCTTAACCTATCATT
>JAUVJE010000157.1 GCA_030592355.1 Clostridia bacterium | reverse complement strand
TTCTGAAAAACTTAGCTGCATGCAGCGGATCCAGTGTTTCGTTGGCTTCTACCAAAACAATTTCCCCAATTGCCTTTTCATTGAGAAGCTCTTGAATTTTCCTATACATAAACGTGTACCTAAGCGTAAATCCCAATATTATTTTTTTATCCCCGGCAGATCCTTTTTCCAACATGTTTTTTAAGGAATCGTTTCTAACGGCAACAGGTTTTTCTAGGAGAATCGGAACGTCCTGCACTACAGCCCAGTTAAAGACTTCTTCATGAACATAATCCGGCACCGCTATAATAATCCCGTCAAATTCTCTGCATTTTTTATAATCCCGAAATGCTTTTGCATTCTTCAAAGAAAATTTACTTATAAGTTTTTCTGCTTTTTCAAGATCGTGGTCACATACATATGCTATTTCCTCGCTCATATAAGTTGCATATGCCTTCGCCCTGTTGCCGCTTCCAATTAATAAAATTTTCATACTGTACTCCCTTTGATACCCTATCAGTGTGTTATATTCTTTTATAGTTTGTTTTTCTGAATTATTTGCACAATTGTATTAATACAGTCTGCACTGGTTCCTTTGTTAAGCACATGGTAATCCATTGCCTCCAGATACTTCCCGTATCGTCTTTCGTACAATTCAAATATATGCTCTCTTTTCCCCTTTAATAACGGCCTTGAATCAGAATCAAGCGTTTTTAAAATATCATCAGGTTCCCTGTCGATGAAAATGACTGTATTTTTTTTCAAAATATCAATGTTTTCTTTTCTTTCAATAATTCCCCCGCCTGCCGATATCATTTTCCCTTGTATTAAAACAGAAGCTTTTAGTATATCGGTTTCATAATCGCGGAATGCATCCTCGCCTTCTTTTTCAAATATGTCTGATATATTTCCATGTTGTTCAACAATTATTTTATCCAAATCAATAAAATCAAGTCCAATTTCCTTAGCAGCCAATCTGCCTATAGATGTTTTTCCTGAACCGGGCATTCCGATTATGATAAAATTCTTCAAATCTTTTTCTCCAGTTCCTGATATATGCTTTCTATCAAATTGTCGTCAAATCTTCTGTCATTCCAGATTTCCTGCGATTTTACAGCCTGAGCCACCAGCATATAAAGTCCGTTTACGTTTTTTATACCAATTTTGTCTGCATGCTGCAAAAACACCGTTTGCACAGGATTGTATATAATATCAATAACGCATTCAAATCCTTTTAGCTGTTCGTAATTTAAAGGACTGAAATTTACTTCCGGATACATGCCTACCGGAGTTGTATTTACAACACCATATATATTTCCAAGACTACTTATATCGTTATAAGCGATGATTCCTTCGCCGGTCTTTGATGTTTGGGTTATATATATGCCGGATGCACTCATATCCCTTAAAACAGCCAAAACGCTTTTTGCCCCTCCGCCGAAACCAAGAATAAGCCATTTTTTACCCGCAGGATCTATCCCGCTGGTTGTCAGTGTCTTCTTAAAACCAAAGTAATCCGTATTATAGGCATATCTCTTGGAATCCCTGAACAGAATTGTATTTACCGCACCAATGGCTTTGGCTTCAGGACTGATAAAATCAACAAGGTTCATTACATCTTTTTTATAAGGAATTGTAACATTAATTCCATCATATCCTTTTTTTTCAAAAAATTCCATGCGTTTTCCCAACATCTGTGTTTTGGGAATTTCAACAAGCTCATAAGTACCTTTGATGCCGGTTAGGTTAAAAAACAATTCATGTATAAAAGCAGAATAGCTATGTGAAAGTTTTCTGCCTATAAGTGCCAGTCTCATATTCCACCTCAAATAATTTTATAAGAACCAAGAATCCTGAAGTATCCGCATGATTCCCTGGTCTTGTCCAATGATTGCATTATTGCAGAATCAGCGGTACTGCCATTGAAATCCAGATAGAAAAAGTATTCGAAACTTCTCCTGGGGTTTGGCCGGGACTCTATTCTTGTAATATTTATTTCATTTTCATAAAAAGGTTCCAGTATCTTAAATAATGCACCGGGAGTATGGTTGGATGTAAAAAGTATACTTGTCTTTACAGCATCTTCAACCGGTTCCTGATTTGCGCTGATAACTATAAATCGCGTCTTATTCCTGTTGTTGTCCTGAATATTTTCTCTGATAATATCAAGGCCATATAGAGAAGCACAGCTTTTTGACGCTATAGCTGCTTTTCCCTTTATCCCCCACTTCGCTACATCTCTTGCTGCAAACGCTGTATTTGCGTAGGAGCATTCCGTAATTTTTGGATTTTTATCAAAAAAGTCCGTGCATTGACTTAATCCCTGCGAGTGCGAATATGCATATTCAATATCCTTTAACAATGTTCCGCGCAAACCAAGCAGGCAGTGCTCAATCCGCACTTCGGTTTCTGCCTTTATGAATAGATTATAATTTCTCATCATGTCAGTGACGTTATTCACACCGCCGGTAGACGAGTTTTCATAAGGCACCACACCGCTTTCAAGCTCACCTGTTGATATGGCATTGAAAAGCTCTTCTACCTTCTGATAGCTTACCGGTTCCGCCTTTTCTCCATAAATCCACCTAAACGCCTGCTCTGTATAAGAACCCTCGGCTCCTTGGTAACCTGCCCTTCCGCCTTTTGAAACTGCCATAGGTTTTTGCTGTCTTTTCAAGGGTATTGTGTCGTTTTGGATTTTTTTCGATACTTCCATCATGTCTCGGAAAAATTCAACGGTATAATTTTTCAAAGTCTGGTCTGATAGTACTGATAGAGCATTTTCTATTATTTTGCTTTCTCTTTTGGGGTCAAAAATATTTTTATTCTCTTTCGCTTTTTCGACGGCAATTTCACGTACGCAAGACATCCTCTTTTCAAACAGAGCTGTCATTTCCCTGTCGAACAATATGATTTTTTTTCTATTTTCTTCTATTCTGTTCATTTAATCCTCCGAAATATGGTCAAGTATGGCTAATGCCGCACATGCTTCCATAACAGGAACCGCCCTAATGCCTATGCAAGGGTCATGCCGTCCTTTTATAACGAGTTCTTCGCTTTCTTGTGTCTTTAGATTAATGCTTTCTTGCTTTTTAGAAATTGAGGATGTAGGCTTCATGCATACGTTGAAAATTATAGGCATTCCGTTGGAAATTCCCCCGAGTATTCCTCCCATATTATTTGTACGGGTTTTAACCTTATCTCCATCATAATAGAAGGAATCATTTGCTTCGCTTCCCTTTAAAGAAGCTAGTTTAAAACCTTTCCCGAAATCTATCCCTTTTACTCCCGGTACGGAAAAGCAAATTGCGGATATTACGCTTTCAAGGGATTCATAACCGGGATTCCCTATCCCTGCCGGCACATTATAAACAACAGTTGCAATAGTGCTTCCCAGAGAATCAAGATCCATTCTTGCAGTGTTCAGCGCATTCAAGGCAGCTGCAGTTTCATTGGGATCAATCATTGGCAGCATATTCGCAAGAATGGCCTCTTCCTGCTCTTTTTCATATTTAATTTCATTTAAATCACCATCTGTAACCGGTCCGATTGATTTTAAATGAGATACTATTTTTATTCCCTGCCTGCTAAGCAAATCTTTTGCTATCGCTCCCGCAAATACCAATGGAGCGGTAAGCCTTCCGGAAAAAGCTCCTCCGCCTCGTATGTCGTTGAATCCATTGTATTTTATATGTGCCGTGTAATCCGAATGTCCGGGACGGGGTATTATCCTTAAATTTTTATAATCTTTCGATTGTGCGTCGTTATTTCTTATAATTGCGCATAGGGGCATTCCTGTTGTCTTGCCTTCATAAACCCCGCTTAGAATTTCCGGAATATCGCCTTCATTCCTTCGGGTTACATATCTACCCTGGCCCGGGCGCCGTCTGTCCAGCATAGCCTGAATTTTTTCCATATCCAAAGGAAATCCGGGTTTTAATCCTTCAATAACAACCCCTATTGCAACACCATGGGATTCTCCAAAAATATTCACTTTAATATTCTTCCCGAATGAACTCATGAAATCACTCCCCCAACCATCTTAAGATCTCTAAAAAACAACGGATACGATTTACTTACACTATCTGCTCCTTTTATAATAATATCCCCTTTTGCAACAACGCACAACGATGAAAATGCCATTGCTATCCTATGGTCATTGCACGCATTGACTTCGCCTCCGCCAATCTTTCCGGTCCCGTAAATTTCGATTCCGTCATTAAATTCCTGCGTCTCGACTCCTAAATTTGCCAATCCTTCTGAAACTGCCTTTATTCTGTCGCTTTCTTTTGTTCTTAATCGCCTTCCCCCTGTAATTTTCACTTTTGCTCTTTTTGCAGCGCTCAGTACAGCAATTGACGGCATTATATCGGGACATTCAGATACATTAATTTCGACGGAATCATTCATTTCTATGTTTTCTATAAGCTTTATGATAACCGCATCAGGTTGTTTTGTCTCCATATCCAATCCACTGATCCGAAGATTAGCTCCCATGGCATTCATAACAAGATAATATGAAGCATTTGACCAATCTCCTTCTATCCCGGTCGCACAAGCTCTCAAGCCCTTGTTTCTCGGTATTATATATGGGTTGTCACCGGTTATGGTCACCCCGAATTCACCGACGGTCTTTATTGTCATATCCACATAACCCTTTGATTCAAAATTTCCGACAGCATTAATTACCCCGTTTTTAGAAAAAGCGGGCAATGCCATAAGCAATCCTGATAGATATTGGCTGGTTATTGAAGAATCCACATCATATTTTGCCGAAGACAGCTCTCCGGTAATCTCAAGCGGCAATATCCGTCCATCGTCCGGATGGTAATACTCAACCCCTTTGGCTTTAAGAATTTCAAGCGCTCCTCCCATAGGTCTTTGAGGTAGTCTTCCACTACCTGTAAGTATTGTTTTTCCACCTGCAGCAGCTCCCGCCATAGTCATAAAACGGAGTGTAGAACCCGACTCTCCGCAGTCAATATTTCTTACCGGTTCAGCATATCCTCCCAATCCGGTAACAGTAAGTTCATGTCTGTCGGGAAATAATACGCTGTTTTTAATTTCATATTTACAACCCATTGATCCAACACCGTGCAAGGTTGATTTTATATCATCAGATAAAACCATATTGTCTATGGATGATTCCCCATATGCAAAAGCCGCACAGATAATTTTTCGGTGAGAATCACTTTTTGAAGGCTGTGCAACCATTTCTCCCATGAGTTTTGACGGTGATATCGTAACATTCATAATTACTGAACCTCCATAGCGGAAAATTCATCAGCTGTCATTGTGTGAATAGATGCCTCACCGATTTTTTTAAGAAAAACTACACTTAGTTTCCCATTGAAATTCTTTTTATCCCTTTTCATTATTGGAGCAAGTTCGTTTAAAGTTGTTTTCATACTTACAGGTAAACCGTTTTTTATAAGAACATTAATTATCCTCTGTGTTGAGCCTTTGGGACTTATTCCGGCTTTTTCTGAAATTCCATTTACAACTGCCATTCCTATTGCAACCGCTTCGCCGTGGGG
>JAUVJE010000130.1 GCA_030592355.1 Clostridia bacterium | reverse complement strand
AATCCACACCACAAATGCAGGTATTAAAACCAAATTTCTCAAGACTCTTAACTGTAGTGAGTACCGTGGGATGTTCATAAGCAGACGTTATTATGGTTTTACCTGATTTCATATTTGCAAAAGCATATCCTTTGATGGCCAAATTGTTTGATTCGGCTGCTCCGCTCGTCAGTACAATTTCTTCAGTTCTGCAGTTTAAGATATCCGCTAATTTTTCCGTAGCTTTTTTAACTATTTTATATGAATTTACACCAAGACTGTGGGTGCTTGAAGAATTTCCGTATTCAAAGTCCAGTATTTCCTTCATTCTTTCAGTCACTTCAGCGTAAGGTTTGGTTGAAGCGGCATTATCCAGATAGATTTCACTAATTCTTTTCATTTATATTCTCCAGTAATTCAATTAATGAATATATTTCGTTTTCTATTCCGCTATATGTCACGATGCTTTTGTTAATTTCTGTGTCATTCATAGAATTCAACGTGTCATTTGATATTATATCAGTTAGATCATCAATTTCATCTTTGACTTTCTTTATCATATTCAATAATTCGAGTCGTTTGAATTTTTGTTTGGTTAATTCCCGGTTAGGTTCCGGTGTGGAATCTACACATTCTGCGCAAGATAACTCAAAGGTTTGTCCCGGGTCCGGTATTATTGTACTTAGCCCATACTTATTTTTAAGCCTTTTACTGAATCCAATCTGCTGCTCCTCTTCGCCATGTACAATAAAAACTTTTTGCGGTTTTGTTTTAAACCCTTCGATATACTTATCAAGGTCTTCTTTGTCACCATGACCGGAAAACCCGTCAATCATCTCAATCCTTGCGTTCACTTTAATGGTGTCCTTAAAAATTTTAACTGATTTTGCTCCGTCGACCAGCCTTCTACCAAGCGTTCCCTCTGCCTGATAACCTACAAAAAGAACCGTACAGTTTCTTTTCCAAAGATTGTGCTTTAGGTGATGTTTGATTCTCCCTGCATCGCACATTCCGCTTGCTGATATTATTATTTTTGGATCGTTGTTTAAATTTATTTCTTTTGATTCATCTGCTGTTCTCGTATAAATCAAGTTTTCAAAATCAAGGGGATTATCGCCGCTGAAAATATATTCTTTAGCTTCATCATCAAATACTTCTTCATTATTCTTAAAAACTTCTGTTGCCGATATAGCAAGCGGACTATCAATATAAACAGGCGTTCTTTTGATGATTTTGTATCTGTTTTTTAAATCAATCTGTCTGTTGAATCCAAAAATCATTTCCTGTGTTCGCCCCACTGCAAATGAAGGGATAATAACTGTTCCTTTGTTCATCAGGGTTTCTTCGATAATGTCGAACATCGCCTTTTCCCTGTTGCTTTTGTATTCATGCAACCTGTTTCCGTATGTGGATTCAATTACAAGGTAATCAGCTTCATCAATAAAAAACGGATCTCTTATTATCGG
This sequence comes from Clostridia bacterium, assembly GCA_030592355.1. Classification (GTDB taxonomy): domain Bacteria; phylum Bacillota; class Clostridia; order DUPQ01; family DUPQ01; genus JAFGQE01. Next base: position 5,561 of record JAUVJE010000130.1, on the reverse strand, counting down.
AGTATCAAATTTACCCAAGTCGCCTGAAAAAACCGTTTTAATTGTTTTATTGTTCTCGTTAATCCAGATTTCTATGGCAGCGGAGCCCAATATATGTCCTGCTTCCCTGAAACGGACAGAGACCTCTCCGTTAAGCTTTATAATGTTGTCATACTGTACGGATTTAAAATGCCTCACCGCTGTTTGTGCGTCATCCATAGTGTACAATGGAGAAAGCGATTTACCTCCGGAACGTTTTCTTTTCCTGTTTTTATACTCTGTTTCCTTTTCTTGAATATATGCACTGTCAGGCAACATGATCTCACAAAGTCCCTTTGTGGGTTTTGTACAGAGAACTTCTCCTTTATAGCCTTTTTTATAAAGCAAGGGAATTCTTCCGCTATGGTCAATGTGAGCATGAGTTAATAAAACAAAATCAATATCTGCAGGATTGTAGGGCAACTCTTCAAAGTTCCGTTTTTTTGTTGCAGAAGAACCCTGGAAAAGCCCACAGTCCACCAGTAATCTGGTATTGCCTGCCTCAACATAGTGGTTTGAACCGGTAACGCCTTTTGCTGCGCCATGGAAAGTAACTTTCATATATTATTCCTAACTTCGCATACCTGCGATTCATCTGTAATACAATTAATTGATTTCAACTTCTCTTTAAGTTGAAGTACATCAACATCTTTAACCGAACTGTCCTTATCCGCCGCCATGGCCGCCGCTGCACCTGCGGCCTGTCCCATACCTATGCAGGGTCCCATAACACGAATGGGGCCAAGCACTTCCCTCTCAACGCTTATAGATCTGCCCGCGACAAGAAGGTTGTCTATTTTATCAGGAAGCATGCACCTATATGGTATTTCTGTATATCTTTTTTTGATTTTTTGTCCTTCAAGCGGTTGATGCGAGGGCCTCTTTGGATCAGGCAGGTCAAAGCAATAAGAAGAAAGCGCAATTATATCGTCAAATTCCTCTCCGCTCATTAGCGCGCTAAATGTGAGAACAAATTCACCTATAATCCTTCTTGTTTCTCTAATGCCGATTGTCTCGGTCATTGATGAAATTTTTGCTTTCTCATAGCCCGGGAAATATTTTTTCAATATATTAAACAGCTGCTTATTTTCTTTTCTACCTTCAATTATTCCTTCTGTAAGAGAATCCGTATCTGTTCCGTCAATTCCGACCTGTCTTATGGAATTCACCATATGATAACCTTCTTTATTTATAAGAGCGCTGATGAAGATATCAAAATCAAACGGCCACTCGCCTTTTTGACGCAGCGATTTAATTTTTTCACGGAATCTCGGACTCTTATTTTTTTCTATGTATTCCAACACTTTTTCTGTATCGACATCCTCAAGGAACATTATCAAAGTTGCAGGTGTCATCAGGTTGTCTTCATCACGTCCCAGGACATATGAACAACCGCTCATCTTAGCTATATCAGCATCACCCGTAGAATCAATGAATACATCCGCTTTAACCGCCGTGTTTCCACTTTTGCCGGTAATCAGAATATAGTCAATGTTATTTTCATTTGTTTTTACGTCAAAAATATATGACATATACTTAATTTTTACACCGGATTCAACTGCAATACTCTCTAGCTGGTCCTTCATTGCTTCATTATCAAATATTATGCTTTCCGCAAGGCCCGGATACCATGCATGAGGGCTTCTTTCCCTATTAATTTTATAGATATCAACGCAGTCATCCGTTTTACGAAGATTATAATAAAGCTCTTTAAACAATCCACCTGTTATGAAATTATATTTTTCCTCTCCGTACTTGATTCCACCAAGTAAAATATTAACTCCGCCTGCCGTACCGACACCGCCAAGGCATGTCCCTTTTTCAATAAGAAGCGTTTTCTTACCGACCCGCGCCGAGGTTACGGCCGCTGCAAATCCGGTCATTCCGCCACCGCATACTACAACATCATACCTTTCTATATTATTAATATTAAGTTTGTGTATCATAATAATTGCCTATCCATAATTTATTATAGTATACATATTTAAATCATTCCTTACAAGATGAATAATCACCGTTTTTCCCATCATGTTCTATCCACTTCATCTGTAATTTGCCCTAGGCAAAAATATGATCTTATTAGCTCCCATCATGATTTTTGAGACTGAGAATTAAGCTTTATTATTATATTGACAACAAAATAAGCAGAATGTATAATACTTTAAGTCAAATGTAATGTGCGGGTGTAGTTCAGTGGCAGAACCCCAGCCTTCCAAGCTGGTCGTGTGGGTTCGATTCCCACCACCCGCTCCATTTGTGCCTGTAGCTCAGCTGGATAGAGCAACGGACTTCTAATCCGTAGGCCGAAGGTTCGAATCCTTTCAGGCATACCAAACAAAAATGAACCAATAACAATGGTTCATTTTTATTTGTTGTTTCAGAAGAGTTTATGAAGAACACCTGGAAAAATGTTCAGTTTTAAATGTTTAATATCTTTTCTTATTATTTCATATGAAAATAAAGTTAAAGAAATTTTATAAAGGTTGTAATTTTCAATAAAATTTATTTTTATGATTACTTCTTTAGATAAGGTGATTCTTTTTCCAATGTCGCTCTAATTTTAGGAGCAAGATATTTAACGACAGGTCCGCCGTTCTTTGTTTTGATTCTTAAAATATCAAGATAATCATTAAAAGAATGATTTTGATATTTAAGCAATTCGTTACTTTTTTCAGTATCATACCAATCAAAGCAGTAATTGTTTAAATCCTTTAAAAAGCAATTTTCATCAATCATTCCAATACCCATTTCACTTAAAATACCATTGATTAACGTCCTGTTGTAAATTTGGCATCCATTTGCTTTTCCGCCGCCTATGAAAAAGGTTTTTTTATTAATCACATTATCAGATAATAATGAAATTGACGCATTTACAATAGCGGCGGCAGCATCCAAATCTAATATAACCTCTATTCTTCCATCCAAAGGATGCTCGTATAAAATCTTCATCATATCGTCATTGTAATCCCCGCTTGTGTCAAGTACATACGTGAGTCTTAAGATAGAATGCCTTATTCCTGATGAAATTATTTCTTTTTCCTTGTTTACATTTGAAATAATTATTCCATTTATACAATTAATCTTATCACTTGTCTTTATGGGAGGTTTTTTCGCCTGAGTAGGTCCCATAACTTTACTGGTAGAAATACAAATAAGACATGATTTGCTACCGGAATTATTTATTTCATTAATAAGATTCCCAATGCTTTGTATGCTTTCATCATTACCCATATAAATAATACAATTGCAATCAGAAATAGCTTTACTCAAAACTGATGCAGACCTATTGTCATTGAAAAATATTTTATTAATTAGGTTTTTATTTTTTTTATATCTCTTTTTATTTTTTTTATTTTTAACATCCAACACAGATACATTAATATCTTTCTCTGAAAGTTCTGAAATTACAGCTAATCCTAAATTACTAAGTCCTCCGGTTATAAGCACATTCATGATGGTTTCACCTCTTTTAGAATATTGTATAATTCAGTTAGTTCATCTATTTCATATTTAGGTTTTACATCCGTCAAATTTGATTTGTTTTTGGGATTATACCAGCATGTATCAATGCCGTAATTAATTCCACCTTTAATATCAGATGTCAGGCTGTCACCTATCATAAGCATTTCTGATTTATCTTTAAATCCAGCTTTCTCAGCGACAATTTTGAAAATTTTGGGATTCGGTTTACTTATTCCCACGTCACCTGAAACCACTACAGCATCAAAAACATCGCTCAAAGCAGAATTTTCAAGTCTTGGGTGCTGAACGTTTGAAATTCCGTTTGTCAGCAACCCAAGTTTATATTTATTTTTTAAATTTAAAATTAAGTCCCCTGCCCCCGGCAATAAGCAGCACCCTTGCGAAAGATAGAACAAATATTTATCGGCTCCCTCATGAAAATCAGCTTCTATACCTGCACGTTCAAAAAATATCCGGAATCTTTCGGTTTTTATTTTATTCTGTGAAATTTCATTTTTTTCAAACTTTTTCCATAGAGACATATTGATTTGCTTATACAAATCAATATGGTTATCGTCAAACATTTTGCCAAAATCGCCTGAAACCCTTGTTAAGGCATTTTTTTCTGCTTTATCAAAATCAAATAAAGTGTAATCTGCATCAAATATCAGTAATTTATACATGAATTCCCCTAAAGTTTTAGTTTAAGGAAGTTATAAAAACTTCTTCCAAATAAATTTACAATATCATTTTTCATGGTTTCTTCATCCAATGGCCAACCGGTATCGTATAAATCTTCATATTTATCAATTAAAACTTTCGAAATGATTTTTTTACTGTGTTTCCATTTGTAAATAAGCTGATCAAATACCCTTGCGTCAGAATGCTGCGGCAGAAACGACGTTCCAAGTAATTCCATACGCATTCTGGTTATTTCCTCAATTAAGACAGGATTGTTCAGAAACCACCAGCAACCAAAAAGATAAAGATTATTAAACTTTCTTGCCGTCACACATAACTCATGCTGATTTTCTCTGGAAAGCATGGTTGTCATAAATTTAATTTTTGGATATTTTTGACAAATATACTCAATGCTTTCTATATTGCTTTTCCCAACACTTCCTCCTGCGAGCTGTAAATCCGGATTTACATTTCTTTTAACTCCAATCATAAAAGCTACAGGTATGTCTAATTCAACCGCAACTTCGAAAACACATTCTTCAAGGAGAGTATTTCGAATAGTTTTTCCCGGCATTTTAAAGTCAGGCGGTAGTGAAACAGCCATATAAACAGCATTTGTTTTCTTGATGTTTTCCTTTAGAAATCTTATGATTTCTCTTTTAGCTATTCCATTAAGGCTCCTTCCGACTTCAAATCCCATTTTTATTAATTCATATCGTGCAGTCTGATAATCGTTTAGTAAGATATCAAGCCGTAAAGCTGAAATAAATCTTTTATCAATTTCGATATCATTGACCCAGTAAGCAACTTCTGTTTTATCAAAGGGATCATTTGTCATAACAACTTTTTCTATTCCTGTAATATCGAAAACCTTATCTATGTATTCTTTAATTGTAATTTTAGAAAAGAATTTTCTGAAATCATCCAGATTCATCGAATCCAGATTAATTCCCAGTGTACTGAAGGTTGTCAGTACTCCCCTGCATGACTCGCTTATCGGGCTTCTATTTATAAATAATTCTTTGAAAATAAAATCTGCTTGTTCTGCTTTTCCCATGCCGAAAAATTTGCTGGGATTAATATGCGTCGCTCTAATTGCTTCAGCAATCAGGTAATGATATGTAATAAGTTCATCGGGTCCCCATAATGCCAGCTCTCCAAAAGAAGCCGGAAAAAGGTGTGTATGAATATCAATTATTTTTACATCAGTAATATTCTTTTCTACTATCCGTCTGATATCAGCTTTTTTCATTATTGAATCCCCCTAATGAAATCATTATAGCCTCTTTGGTTGTTCAATTAAAGTTTCTATTGCTTTCTTTTAGGATTTTCAAAGCATGTTCTCTGCCTTCCCGGGTTATTTTCTCGCCGTCGGTCAGAGAAGCAATAATGTTAATTTT
>JAUVJE010000076.1 GCA_030592355.1 Clostridia bacterium | reverse complement strand
GGCGCAGGGCTTTGCGCAATTTGGAGCAGCTGGGCAAGATATGTTTTCGAAATTGACGCAAGTAGATTTGCGAAATTTGCCTATAATGTTTTCGGGATAGAAAAAAACAATGATAACGAAACAGCTCTCGCCGGAATACAAGCTATGGAAGTGTTTTACAGCAGTATTAATATGCCGAAAAATATCAATGAACTTGGAATAAGTTTAACAGATGCACAAATAGAAGAACTTGCAGACAAGGCAACTTCGGGAAACACTGCTACACTTGGAAATTTTAAAAAACTCAACAAGGAAGATATAAAAACAATTTTCAAAATGGCTAAATAATTGATATCAGTATAAACCCCAAAAGTCCCAGCAAAGTACCTATTGATAAGGTGTTTGATACATATTCAACTTGTTCCCTGTTGCTTGAATCCATGAACATTGGTATAACAAAGGGGCCGGGAAGCAAGAACATCGAAAACAGAGGTATCGTAAGCAATGATGAGAGCTCCATTGGAGCGAGGGCGAAATAGAGAATCGCAAATGCAAATCCAATGGATAATGCGACTTTTAATACAGCGGTCAAACTTTCTAGTTTCATTTGTCTGAATGAAAATTTAAGACCGCTTCCAATCACAAAACTGATTAAAAAAGGTGTTGGCAGGGCTATAAAATCAAGTGTGTTTTTTACCATGTCATATGCAACTGTTCCCAACAACCTGTTTATTCCGCCGGCCGATAATAGCAATCCAATAAATATTGCCCATATAATCGGTGATTTTACTGCCATTTTAATTGATTCAGAAAAGATTCCCGATGTTTTTTTCTTGCCCATTCCTAAAATCATCGGCACCGTAACCAAAAAAACGAAAAGAACCTGCCCAACGTCAATTATTCCAAATTCGGACAGTCTGTCCAATCCGTATATTCCACCATATAGGGCATAACCCAGCATGCCTGCTTCAAAACCCGTAAGCAGATATGGAAAATAAGGAGATTTTATTTTAAATATTTTTGCCAAACCCATGCCGATTAAAAGCATAAAGCCGCATGCTGCAAAGACAGAAGCGAATACCAGTATATATTTCAGCTCAAAATCAATTGATGCAAAGGCAGTCAGCAACCCGGCCGGAAGCGTCACATTTACAACAACCTTTTTAAACACTTCCAAATAACTTTCTTTTATAAAGTTTACTTTATATAATACATAACCCAAAACAATGGTTATCAGCAGGGGCAATATTTTTAATAGTATTTCTTTATCAACCATAGTTTAATTTCACCACAAATTTATAATATCTTCAACGATTAGTTTTTTTTAGGAAATCCACTTATTAGACAAACACACCACGGGACTTGTTAAATTTTAATGATTACCCGAAAAGTGTTGCTCGAATTTTTAATGAACAACCCCCCGTATATTACAGGGGGTCGTTCTGTTTAGTTTAGTTATTTAATGATTAGTCATAGAGAAGCTGAGCGATATCAGGTTCATCCATGTTGCTGGCGTCATACCATTTGGCTCCTGTGTCAACATCGGATACTGCTTCGCCATTTGCTGCTTTTACAGCAAGTTCTACAGCCTTATACCCAATTGCGAATGGATCCTGTGTGATTGAACCCATGAAAGTACCGCCTCTGACAGCAGCTTTCTGACCTGCTCCTGCATCAAATCCAACTACCTTAACATCAGCACCAAGAGTTGAGCCTGCATTAACAGCAGCTAATAATCCATTAACAGCACCTTCGTTTGAGCAGAATACTCCAAGAAGATTGTCTGTGTTCAAAACTCCGCTTGCAGCATTAGTCATATCAGTAATATCAGGTGTTGCGCCTACCACGATTTTAACATTGACTGCTGAATTTGCAACATCTCCGGTTGTAATTGCGGCAAAATCACCGGTAATTGCAGCGCTCTGTCCGTCTGCAGTTATAAGTGCATACATTTTTTCTGCGAAACCTTTGCTTCTTCCGGTAACCGATGCACTTGTTGCGTCCTGAGAAAGGATTACAACAATAACAGGTGAACTTACTGAAGCAGCAGCGATATCTGCTTTTATAGCTTCATACATATGCTCTGCGCCAAGTCCGGCTGCATTTTCATTGTCTGTTGATGCATTTGCTGATATCTGGCCTGCGGGAGCATTTGGAACTCCGGAGTCAAATCCAATTACAGGAATACCTTTGTCTGCTGCTTCCTGCAGTTGGGAAAGAACAGATTCAGTGCTCAAAGCTGCCAATGCGATAGCTTTAGGATTTTTTGCAAGCTCTGCATTGATCATATCCACCTGAGTTGCAATTGCACTTTCGCCTTCGGGACCCGTAAAGAATATTTCTACTCCAAGATCAGCAGCTGCTTGTTCTGAACCCTTTTTAACAACCTGCCAGAACTGATGCTGGAAACCTTTTGCTATAACAGAATAATATTCGGTTTCTTCTTCTTTCGTTCCACATCCTGCAAATAGCATAACAACCATTGTTAGTACAAGAAGTACTGACAGTAATCTTTTTGCCTTTTTCATAGTAATTTCCTCCATTTATTTTTTAATTTGCTTATGCAAAATTAAGCCTTTATTTTTTTCAATTCGTTCGCTTTTTTATTCCTGTAAACATCCATCAACACTGCACCTATTACAACTATCCCGGTAAAGAATGTCTGATATGGCGCAGGTAGGCTCATGGAAATCAATCCGTTCTTAAGAATACTCATAATGAAAACACCAATCAGTGTCCCTGTCAGGGAACCGACTCCACCGGATAGTGATGTTCCGCCAATGACGACTGCGGCAATCGCCTGCAGTTCTATTCCGTTTCCCGTATTGGGAATTACAACTATATATGTTGCTGAATATAGAATTGAACCTAAACCAACACCAAGTCCGGTGATAACATATGCCATGCCTTTCCATAAGTTAACCTTGATACCGGATAACCTGACAGCCTCTTCATTGTTTCCTATTGCAAAAATGTATCTTCCGATTTTTGTCTTGTTCAAAACAATAAAAGTTATTATAAAGAAAACCATAAGATATACGGCACCAACGGGAAACCCTGATTTTGTTTTAAAGAACACCCTGATAAACCATCCGTCCGGCTCTAAAATCGTCGGGAAGTATTTTGATGAAGTGTTGGTTATGATTGATCCGAGTCCCAGCATAATCATCATGGTACCTAATGTTGCGATGAAAGGCGGCAGTTTTAACTTCGTTACAAGTATTCCATTTGCCAGCCCTACCAGCATTGCAAATAAAACCATAATTACCATACACAGCCATAGGGGAAATCCCATGTCCCTGTAAAGTGCTCCTCCCAGTAACGCTGACGCCATCATCAATGCGCCCAGCGAAAGATCAATTCCACCGGTTATTATGACGAAAGTAGCCCCAAGTGCTAAAAATCCCACATAGTATGATGATGCAAGGATATTCAGCGTAGTTGCCGTTGATGTAAAATTCTTGCCTGTAAATGCAAAGAAGACATATATTATTATCAGTGCCCCGAATGCCAGAAATTTCTGCATACCCACTTTTTTTAATGTTTGTAACATTATATTCCTCCGTTAATTCTTTGTAGCGTACTTCATAATTGTATTCTGATTTATGTCTTCCAGGTTCAGCGTTGCCGTGTGTTCTCCTTCGCACATTACCAAAACCCTGTCGCTCATGCGTATCAACTCCGGCAGTTCTGAAGAAATCATTATTATTGCTTTTCCCATGGCCGCCAGATTGTTCATGATTTTATATATTTCACTTTTCGCCCCTACATCTATTCCTCTTGTCGGTTCATCAAAAATCAATATTCCGGAATCGTTTAAAAGCCATTTTGCAATAATAACCTTTTGCTGATTACCACCGGAAAGGCTCTTAACAAGCCGCTGTGCACTGGGGGTTTTAATGTCTAATTTTTTAATATACTCATCTGTAATTTTTGTAATCTCTTTTTCGTTTATAAATTGTCTTTTTATAAAATCTTTTAATTTTGTTATTACAATATTGTTTGCAACACTCATTCCAACTACAAGTCCATACCTTTTTCGGTCCTCTGATAAATAACCGATGCCGTGTTCAACGGCTTTATGAGGGCTGTTGATGGCCGTCTTTTTACCATTTACATAAAGATTCCCTGAGAGCTTCTCATCAGCCCCGAATATAAGTCTTGCCAATTCTGTCCTTCCTGCTCCTATAAGCCCTGCAAATCCCAATATCTCGCCCTTGCGCAATTCAAATGAAACGTTCTTTACATCAAAAGAGCTGAAATTTTCAACTTTTAAAACAACATCAGTGTCTTTGTCTATTTTGCTTAATTTCTTGTGCTCTTCATATATAATACGCCCGACCATCATATGAATGACTTCATCTATTTTTACTGTTTCAGCATCCTGCGTTCCAATATATTCGCCGTCTCTAAATACCGTAACCCTATCGGCAATACGTTTGATTTCATCCATTCTGTGGGAAATGTATATCATGCTGACTCCGGTGCTGCGGAGTTCTTTCATTATTTTAAAGAGCTGGGTTATTTCAACATCGGTAAGAGTGGCGCTTGGCTCGTCAAATATTATAATTTTCGCATCATATGAGATTGCTTTGGCTATTTCAACAATTTGCCGGAGGCTGACTGATAGGTTCCCCACCTTCTCTTTTGGGTCAATATGGAAGTTCAGCCGTTTGAATAACTCCCCGGTCCGTTTGTTTATCGACTCGTCATTAAGGAATAATCCTTTGCTTTCTCTTCCTATGAAAATATTTTGCGCAACTGTGAGATTATCCATCAGGTTCAGTTCCTGATGCACCATTGATATTCCTGCAATCTGAGCTTGTTTAGGCGAATTGAAAACAACAATCTCACTATTGAGATATATTTCTCCCGAGCTATACGGAATTATTCCGGTAAGAATATTCATGAGCGTCGATTTACCGGCTCCGTTTTCACCCACCAGCGCGTGAATTTCACCTTTTAACAAGCTAAAAGAACACTTTTTTAAAGCGTGAACACCTGGGTACCATTTATCAATGCCCTTCATTTCAAGAAGCGGGATTTCCATGAATTTTTACCTCAATTTAAATTATCCTGTAATATAAAGGATTTTATATCATTTTAAATTGCTTTAACATTAGAAAAACAGTAAAGAACTTGTGATTTTTAACATTACTTAAACTTAGTGAAAATGAGGTTATTAGTTCCACGTCTTTTTTAAAGCCCGTCAAATAATTTAATATTTATTTAATAAAACCAACATATTTTGCAAAACAGGATATCTTATAATTTAAAAATCAATCTATAAATGGAAAAACCAACTTTTGATTTTCCGGAAGATACATGTTTTCCTTGTTGATGATTTCCACTTTTGTATTTATATTTTCAGGAATGCGAATACCTTTAATAGCGTCAATTGCATATTTGACCCCAAGGTATCCCATACTAAAAGGATTCTGAACGACAAGCAGCTTGATTATATCTTTTTCCAGATATGAAATTTCTTCAGGAGTACTGTCAAATCCTATTATATCTATTTCTCCCTCTTTGCCCAAATCAATAATTCCCCTCGCAGTTCCCACCGTAGCATAGGCATTGAGGCATACAAAAGCATCAATGTCCGGATATTTTTCTACTGTGTCTTTGGTTAATTGCTTGGCAATTTCTTCGTTAGAATTACAATAAAGTATGTCAAGAACATTTATTTCGGTATAACTGCTGATTGCACTTAAGACGCCTGCTTCTCTCTCATTTGACGAAGCTGCCCCTTTTACAAAACTGACGATTGCAATGTTATTTTTAGTGCCCAAAACATCTATCATCGCTTTTCCCAGTATCCTGCCCGCATCAACATTATCAGTTCCGATAAAGCTGTCCATTTTTTCAGAGTCTATGTTTGAGTCGATTATGATTACCGGTATCCCGGCTGCTTTTGCCTTTTCAGCAACGGGAACGAGCAACTTATAATCAATAGCTGCTAAAACCAATGCATCTACTTTATCTTCAATGGCAGCCTCCACCATGCGTATTTGTCCGTCTATGTCTTCTTCGGTTGCCGGGCCTATATAATCTACATTTACTCCAAATTCTTTTCCGGCGGCTTCAGAGCCCATTTGCACAACCGCCCAAAAATCATGGGTCTGCCTTTTAACAATCACCTTGATGTTGTATTCCTCATTAGGACCGGGCGCGTTAACCGCCGAGCATCCTACAAAATAGATGAGTAATAAAATGGAAATAAAAATAATGACTGTTTTTGATAATTTCATAGTACTTATCCCTTCACTAACGGTACTTTGATAAACACTGTTGTGCCAACTTCCTGTTCGCTTTCAATTACTATTCCGTACTCGCTTCCATAATACAATTTTATTCGTTCATTGACATTCTTAAGTCCAACCCCGGATGAATGTTTGCTGATTGATTCGCTTGTCAATATTGTTTTCAATTGCTCTATTCCAATGCCGTAACCATTATCAGCCACGCGAAAAATTAACATGTTTTCTGTACTCTCGATACTAATTTTAATTTCACCCTTATCCGATATTTTGTTAATACCGTGGTATATTGAATTTTCGACGATAGGTTGTAGGATTAACTTCAGAGTAGTATAATTTCTAAGCTTTTCCGGTAGATCAATTGTATATTCAAATTTATTTTTATATCGCATTTTTTGAATAATAAGATAACTATTCACATGTTCAACTTCATCGCTTATACTTATGATTTCACTTCCGCGGCTTATGCTGATCCTGAAAAGTTTTGCCAAAGCAGCCACCATATTTGAAACACCTTCGTGGTTCTTATTCTCGTTCATCCAAATTATTGAATCTAAAGTATTGTACAGGAAATGGGGGTTAATTTGCGCCTGCAGAGCCTTTAATTCGTTCTTTCTCTTGGCTTCCTGCTCCATGATTATCTGACTCATAAGCTGGCGGATTTTAGCAATCATAAGATTGAATGCCCTTGTTAATTGTTTGACTTCATCTTCTCCTTTGGCTTCAAGGGGCTCAATGTTGAAGTCGCCGCGTTCTACTCTGTTCATTTGAAATTCAAGTCTTTTTATCGGCTGCGAAATTTTATATGAAATAAAAATTGACGCCAGGATAATAACCGCAAATCCTATCAACATAATTACAAAAATCAATTGATTAAATTTCTGTCTGTTTTGAACAATTTCATCCACATAGCTGATGCCAATCATCTTCCATCCGGCATAGCTAATATCTTTAATTACTGTACTTCTTTTCTCACCCTCATAATCCTCCACATATGAACCTGTTTCGCTTGACAGGGCCTTATCAATATTCTCCTGCTTTAGGCCGGCGTAAACCAACTGTTGCTGGGGATGATATATTATGTGGCCATCTTTATCTACAACATATATGTATCCCCGTCTTCCAAGTTCGACTCTACTGCACACATCTTCTATTACATTAAAATTCATATCAACTACTGAAATGTAACTGCGCGGCATCTCGGAAATATTAATTGCAATTTCCTTGCTTAAGGTTACAACCCAAGGTCTTTTATCTGCAAAAAGCCTTTGTACGTGAGGAGGCTGGAAAATGTGCTCAAACGGATTTCCGGCTGCCTGGCTGAACCAATTTTGTTCCGTGGCAATCAAGTTTCTGTCATACTCGTAATCAGGCACGGTTAAGAGGATATCACCTGAAACCGAGTATATGGCAACCGAGACAATATCATCTCTGATTTCAAGGGTCAGTGACAGCATTGATTCCAGCTTGTCCGTATTGCCTGATGCAAATTCGTCCATGTTATCCTCTATCATATCCGAAATTTCCATCATTGAATTCAAATAGTACTCAAGATTCAATGTCGCCTGCTCCATTATTTGCTGTGTGCTTGCAGTGGCATTATTCTCTGCATTCTCCGAAAATGTGCTATAAAAAGCAATCCCAATAAAAAGCATGGCAAGAATTGTAAGCGCTGTAAAAGACAATGTAATAACCGACTGGAGGCTTCTGAGTCTGAATATGTTTCTTATTACCTTGAATCTCTGCTTAATTTTTACCTTGCTGATATAATCCGGCAGGTTGTCTTTTTTATTTATTGGCACTTTTTATACTCCCTCGGCGACTTTCCAATATTCTTTTTAAAAAAGTAGCTGAAATAACTTACATCAGGATATCCTACTTTTTCTGCGACTTCCGCTATTTTAACATTTCTGTCTTTCAGTAATTCTTTTGCTTTATCCAGTCTTATCCGCATCAGAAACTTCAAAAATGTTTCTTTTTCCTCTTTTTTAAATATTAATCTAAGGTAGCTTGGGCTGATATAAAGGTAATCAGCAAGTTTCTGGATATTTAGTTCATGGTCACCATAATTTTTTAATACATAATCTTTTGCTTTTTCGAAGAGAATCTGTGTACCGTTTCTTCTTTTTCCGGCTATTCTTTTCATCAGATTCAAGCTCAGGTCTATAATCCAGTTTTTTGCATGTTCAAGCGAATTAAATTTACTCAACTCTACATACATGTCTGTGTCGTTGGGCAATACGTTAGATGGATCAATCCCGAATAGCCTTGCAAGCTTAAGCAATGCCGCAATTATTTCCATAAAATATAATTGGTATTCCTTAATGGATGCACCGGTATCGGCGATATCATTAAAAAGAAGCTCTACTGACTCTGATACGCTTTCCTTATTCCCAAACTTTATACTTGAAATAAGAGCAGTTTCTTTCTCTTCGCTAAGCAGAAAAAAGTTTTTAATGTCCGGCTCCAAGTCCTCGACAAAAATAATTTTATCACCGGAAAGAATAATTTTATATTCAAGGGCAGTTTTTGCCGACTTGTAGGATTCTCTTATTTCCTGAGGACTGTCATGTATGCCGCCGAGACCGATTGTTACGGTTATTTTCAGGTATTTCTTAATTGTCTGCCTGATTTCTTCCAGTATAAAAAACAGTTTGTTCCGGGCTGTCATCTTATCGCTGCATTTCATTCCAGAGATAACGACAATGGTTTCTTCATGGAAAAATGCTTCGCACATCTGATGATTTTCCAGAATTTCTCGTATTATATTTAAAACCGCAAATATTCTCAGCTCTTTTCCGGCTCCCTTTATGGTATTTGCATTTATGCTGTTCCTGTCAATTTTAACAATGGCAGCCGCAAAATAATTACCCTTGATTCTTATTTTAAATAAATCTGTTTTTATTTTTATGGTTTTTAATTTGGGGTTTCCTAAAATCAAATTGACAAGAAAATTCTCCTTAAGAATCGGCAGGCTGTCCGTATAATGCTGCTGTAATTTGTCAATATCCTCTTTTTCCTGAATTTCGAGGTTAATTTGGTTTTTTAATTTAATCAGCAAGTCGTTTATATCCTTTGGCAATACAGGTTTCAGAATATAATCGGAAACCCCATATTTTATTGCAGCCTGGGCAAATTTAAAATCGTCAAACCCTGTTAAAATAACTACTTTTACAGTTGGATAATTGTTTCTGATTTGAGATGTTAATTCAAGTCCATCCATAAAGGGCATATTTATATCAGTCAAAACAATATCAGGGAGCTTTTCTTCAATTAAGTCAAGTGCTTCCCTGCCGTTTTCAGCTTCGCCTATAACTGTAAAACCAAATTTATTCCAATCGATTTTGTCTCTTATTCCCTGTCTTACTTCTTCTTCGTCATCAACTAAAAGTAATTTATACATACTGCCCTCAACAATGCAAAATGGCGTTATGACACATGACATCTGATAAATATACATAGTCACGCCTTATACTCAGTTTACTTCTATGCGCCTCAATTGACAAGTGACTCAAATATTTACAGGATTCTCAACTTCTCCGCACACTACTTTTAACAAGTTTTCAATATGCTATAATTGGAGAAGACTTTGAATAAACAGGAATAGCAATGACAAGAATTAAACCTTCATACAGACTTACTGTCAAGGCTTGCTACATGGGGCTTTTTGTACAGGCAACCGTTGTAAATCTGACACCAATTCTATTTATTCCATTACGGGATCAGTTTGGATTCAGTTTCGGGAAACTGGGACTGTTGGTTTTGATAAATTTTATTACCCAGGTGTTAAGCGATATATTATTCAGTCATGCGGTTGACAAATACGGTTACAGGCCGTTTCTTGTAGGAGCTCATCTGACAACCATTGTAGGTTTTGCGGTTTTCGCACTTTCGCCAAT
>JAUVJE010000158.1 GCA_030592355.1 Clostridia bacterium | reverse complement strand
TAAAAACAACCACTAAATAAGAGATTTCAATGCTACGGCATTGGAGGCAGAGTTGTGGTCGGAGGTAACGATGTAGATGGAGGAAGAGTCGTAGTCGGCGGTAATGATGTAGTTGGAGGCAGTGTTATGGATGGAGGTAGTGTTGGAACAGGCGATAGTGTTATTAAAGGAGGTAGTGTTGGGAACGGCATCAACTGCAAATCCTCTAATGTTTGTACAAAGATGGAATTGTCTTCAATAAGAGAGAACACTTCATCCATCAGCATAACAGTCGATGGGGATAGGTTCGGGTTATTAAGAGATAGGCCGATTCCGCCCATTGATATATCAAAGTGGACAGAAGTACCGCCGGGGAAATCTCCAGCTGCATATGTCTTTATCATGTCGTAGACGGCAGTATCGTAATATTTTACAACTGAGGTCAAAACCACAGATAAATTATCTCCATAGATGCCTTCATCAAATTGATCATAATCTACTCCGATGGTGTAAACTTCCATTCCCCAGCTTGTGAAATCTACAGCTCCTTCAATGAGGCCTGCTCCGGAGCCGCCGGCAAGATTCAGGATGCAGTCAGCCCCGCTGTCAAAAAGAGCATTGGCTGTTTGCAGGGCGCCTTTGGGATCATTTGCCATTTCTAGGTATGATATAAATTTTTCTTCAAGTGTGACGGCGGTTCCATATTCAGCAAAGGCATACTCCACTCCCTGGCGGAAGCCTTCGGTATAGCGTTGTGCGCTCAGCGTAGTTTCTTCAATTACAATTCCAAACTCTGCTTTTTCGAATCCAAGGGATGTTGTTATTTCAACGGCAGCCGCTACACCTGCAAGGAAAGCAGCCTCCTCTTCAGCGAAAACAACGGTCACAACGTTATTGCCCATTGTTCCGTCGAATCCAAAAAGTATGAAATTAGTATCCGGGTATATATTCTGAGCCTTATAAAGCGCATCTTTGAATCTGTAGCTTGGCAGTATTATCAGTCTGCAGTTATCAGTAACAAGCTTATCTATGGAATCCAGTATGGTTTTTGTATCCATTGCAGGAGTTTCCATAAAGACCGGTTCATAACCAAAATCCAGACAGGCTGATTCAATGCCGCTCCATGCAAGCTTGCCTAGGGAATAGGCTTTGTTGTCGCTGTCGTCGGACAGCATCGCGATTTTCAAAATGTCCGGGATAGCCGTTGGTTCCGGTGTTGCCGTTGATTCCGAGGTGGGCGCAGGTTTAGGATTGGTGCTTGTAATTGGTTTCTGTGTGGATTCCGGTGATGACGTAGGTTCCGGTGTCTTTAATAACGGAGCATTTGGTTCAGGAACAGGTGTTCCTTGAATAGGCATAAAAGGATTCCTGGTCAATTCAATTCCGGTTCCTAAAACATCTGCGCATCCGCTTAGCAGCGAAGCAGCCAGTAGCAGCGACAGTATGACCAAAAACACTTTTTTCATAAATAACTCTCCAAATAATATTAAGCCTATTATACCTAAAATTTACCTTTAGAAAAACCTTGCACACGAATCAAACTGAAATCTTCTGAAATCGACCATCTGACCCAGGGTCAGCGAGTTGAAATACTTATAAAATATAAGCAAATCTATTGACGGGGCAGATAAGAGGGTTGTATAATAGTTATAAAATATAAGTAAAATTGGAGTAAAATGAGCGATTCAAAAAAAGTAGAATTTTACAGACAGACTAACAGATTGATAAAGAAGTTAAGAAGAGAAAGCATCAGTAAAGTCAATAGAAGGAATTTGTACCCGGGTGAATTCCGCATTCTTTCCATGCTTCGAAAAGATGATGGCACAATAATGAGTGAAATAGCAAAGCGGTGGTCCATGCAGTCCTCTAATGTAACTAATACGGTAAATTCACTTGTGGACAGAGGATATGCCCGAAAGGAAAAAGATCTGAAAGATAAAAGAAAATCAAGTGTATTTATAACTGATAAGGGAGACGATGTTAAAAATGAGTATTTCAGCGAGTTCAATAAAAAAATTAATGAAAGCCTGAGCAATGTCAGTGATGAAAGCATAACAACAGCATTAGAAGCAATTAACAAAATTCTCGAGCAGATATAGGAGAGCAATATGAGCGACAGAAAGAACGACCATAAAAAGCCTTTTAGCGAATATGATTTTAAAACCAGGATCAGATATAAGAAAATTGTTAAAAAGGGTAATATTCCGGACGAACTGGTTGGAACCGAAGAAGAAAAAATCCTCAGAAAACAGATGAAGCAGAACAAAAGCATCAAAAAAGGGTGGGGACTTTTTACGAAATTTTTTAAAAAACATAAAATTCGCTACGGTTCAGGAATAGTTTCAATCGTCATAGTAAATGCCTTTGCCATACTGACGCCGATTATAACCGGAGAAATCGTGGATATGCTCAGGGAGACCGAAAAAGGCGCTATGGATGCAACTGTATCCCGCCTTATGATATTGTGTATTATCATTGTCTGCATCGCTGTTGCCAAGCTTGCGGCAAATTTCACAGTCAGATACTGCATTCTGGGCGCCAGCAATCTGCTTGATTATGCTATGCGTAGAAAAATATTCAACAAGCTGGTTGATCTATCCATAAACTACTTCAACAGAAAAGCAGCCGGTGAAATAATGGCGTTGTCAACAAACGACCTAAGAACATTGAGGATGGCTGTCGGCCGCGGCATAATGATGATAACCAACGCAATTGTTCTGCTTGGTGCAGGGATGCTGTATTTGTCGTTTAAAATGAGTTTCGGACTAACCCTGGGAATGATAATCCCATTTCCGATAATGATACTACTTATTACAAAATTCAGTAAATTCATACATACAAGGTTTCGGAAAGTACAGGAAACCTTTGCGGATTTAAGCGCAAAAACAGAAGAAAATATTTCGGGTATCAGAATAATTAAATCATTTGTACAGGAAGAACCTGAAATTGAGAACTTCATGAAAATCAACAGGAGCAACTACGAAGCCAATGTCAGCCTTGCGAAAATAATGGCGATATTCCACCCGAGCCTGTCATTTCTTTCCACTATGGCATATCTCGTAATGCTGCTTCTCGGAGGCTTTATGGCTGTTGCGGGAACAATTTCACTTGGCGAATTCGTTACGGCGAATGCTTTTTTGGGAATGCTCATAAGGCCCATAAGATTCATTGGGATGCTGATAAGCCACCTTCAGCAGGGACGGGTATCACTGGGAAGAATCAGTGATTTGATTTTTGAAAAACCTGATATATATGATGGTAAATACGGCCCTGTGGATGAAAAAGTTCCAAAAAGGCTATCCGGCGGGATATCTATAAAAGGACTGGATTTCAAGTATGCCGACAAAGATGAAAAAGTGTTCGATGGAATCAGCACTGAAATCGAACCCGGGCAGACGGTTGCGGTTATAGGCGAAGTAGGGAGCGGTAAAACAACGCTTGGAAGTCTGCTCATGAGAGTATTTGACGTAGGCAAAAAGGGAATGATTAGCTTTGACGGTCATGATATAACGGAAATTCCCCTAAGAAAGCTCCGTGACAACATAGCTTATGTTCCTCAGGACAATTTCCTTTTTTCGGATACCATATCATATAACATCGGATTTTCCGAAGAAGGATTTTCCGGTGAGGAAATCGAAGCCGCAGCAATAAAAAGTAATGTTTACGGGAATATAATCGACTTTCCCGAGAAATTTGAAACAATGCTTGGAGAAAAAGGCGTAAATCTGTCAGGCGGCCAAAAGCAAAGAATCTGCATAGCCAGAGCGCTGATACAGGAAGCTCCGATATTGATTCTCGATGACTGTCTGTCAAGCGTGGATGTGGAAACAGAAAAGGAAATTCTTGCAAATCTAAAAGACGTCCGTGAGGGAAGAACCTGCATAATTATTTCTCACAGGATTTCTACTATAAAAGACTCTGACAAAATAATCGTACTTGAAGGCGGCAAAATAGCAGAAGAAGGAAACCATGAGGAACTTGTGGCCAGACACGGAATATACGAAAGAATGTACAGAATGCAACTTATTGAGGAAACTGAAATCAACGGAGGTGAAGCAGTATGAGCGGTCCGGGAATGGGAAGAGGCGGCCAAAGTCGCGGCCTTGATCAAATAAAGGCAGAAGAAAGAAAGAAACTGGATAGAAATGCGCTTCGCAACCTGTTGAAGCATGCGGTGCCGTATTGGCCGCAGTTCCTGATTGCTTTGGCGCTGGTTCTGGTGCTGACGGGGGCTGAATTGATAAGGCCGTATATAATGGGAACCGCCATAGATGATATTGCCATGGCTCTTGATAATCCGGCAACTGCCGATGAGTATAAGAATCACATTCTTCTTATTGGCGGAGCTTTCCTCGGTCTTGCAGTTCTGCAGATAGTATTATCGTATTTCTCTACATTGCTGCTTAGGATAACCTCGGCTAAAATCGTTATGAACCTTAGAAACAAGGTTTTCAGACACGTTCAGAATCTACCTTTCACGTATTTTGATAAAACGCCGGTGGGAAGCACCGTCACCAGGGTATGCAACGATACAAACACCATAAGCGAGATGTATACAAGTGTGCTTGTCAACTTTTTCAGAGATGTTTTCATGATGATCGGGGTAGTCGTTGTAATGTTTGCGATAAATGTAAAATTGGCGCTGACAGTTTTGGCTGTTCTTCCGCTTATAGCAGGCGCGGCAATTCTTTTCAGATTCAGCGCACGGAAGATATTCACCAGAATGCGTGCCAAGCTGACGGCTATCAACATATTTTTATCCGAACACATTGCGGGCATGAAAATTGTACAGGTATTTAATATGCAGAGTGCCAAGAAAGAGGAATTTGATACAATCAACAAAGAATACCTTAAAGAAAACAACAAGCAGATAGTAATATTCGGTGTTTTCAGACCCTTCATGGAAATTGTTTCCGCTTTGGCAACGGCACTTATATTGTGGATAGGCGGGAATGGTATTTTAGAAAGTGCAATCAGCTTTGGAACCGTGTATATGTTTATAAATTACGCGGGGAAATTTTTTCATCCTATAATGAGCTTAACGGAAATGTATAACACTACCCAGTCATCGCTGGTGTCAAGCGACAGAATTGAAACGCTGATGCATATGAAACAGGAAACTGTCCCTGAAGTAAGAGAAGAGCTGGGAGATGTAAGGGGAGAGATTGAGTTTAAAAATGTGTGGTTTGCATATGTGGAAGAAAATTGGGTATTGAGGGATGTTTCTTTCAAGGTCAGACCCGGTGAAAAAATTGCAATCGTTGGAACAACGGGCGCTGGGAAAACCACTATAATCAGTTTGATACTTGGTTTTTATAAACACCAGAAAGGTCAAATCCTGATTGACGGGAAACCGCTCAGCCACATAAGTATCAAGGAGCTCCGAAAGGCTATCGGTACAGTAAGGCAGGACGTCTTTTTATTCAAGGGCGATATTGAAACAAACATCAGGTTATATAATGATATAGATTCAGAGGCGGTGCAAAAAGCCGC
>JAUVJE010000215.1 GCA_030592355.1 Clostridia bacterium | reverse complement strand
TCCTAAATCAATGGATATCCTTTTTTTCGACAGGCGCCCCATTTTCCTGTTCGGCATCACGGCTCTGATCGGAGTATATATTGCAACCGGCGAAAGTACTGTTCAGGCGCTGATTCTTGTTGCTTCGCTTCTTATAGGCGCCTATATCAAAAAGACAAATTGCAGATATATAATCATTGCCGTATTTGTGGGAATTATCTTTTTTCTTTTAGGTGTATTTGCGACAACTGTATTCGATGAAGCATATTCCGAAGTCAATGGAAAGAAATGCGTCATAACAGGAACCGTCGTATCCGTTGATTCCGTTAAAGAGAAATATACTTTGATTACTTTCAGACCTGACGGCTTTATGAAGAAAAAAATCAAGGTGTATATTTTTGACAATGAGTTTAAGTTGATTCAGGGGGACAGGCTTGTAACTTCCGGCACATTGAATAAACCGGAGAGGGCAACAAATCCAGGTGGATATGATGCAAGAAAAGTGATGTATGGAGACGGAGCAGCGGCATATGTATTCTCTCAGGCTAAGGATATCAGAATTCAAAATGAGTTTTCGATAGGTAAGGTTTTCGGATTGATTCGAATGGACATCCGGGATAAATGCATTGAGCTGCTTAAAGAAGAGAGGGGAGCCATTCTCACCGGAATGCTGATAGGAGACAAGGCCGGGTTGGATCCGGCGCTAAAAGATAGCTTCAGAGAAAGCGGGATTTCTCATACAATGGCTGTTTCAGGGTCGCATGTAGCATATATTATTGCACCGTTGATGTTTCTATTCGCAAAATTAGGAATTGAGCGAAGAAAATACTACCCTTGGATACTTGTGGTTTTATTATTTTTCGCTATTCTGACGGGTCTGCAACCTTCTGTGGCGAGGGCATCGCTCACCGCTGCATTGATGCTGATTGCAGGAATTATAAGTGAAGAGACGGACCCGCTGAACAGCCTTGGCTTATCAGCGTTACTGCTCATGGCGATTAATCCATTTACGATATATGACGCTGGCTTCATTCTGTCATACGCTTGTGTTCTGTCAATATTTCTATTCTATAAACCCTTGGCGGGGTTGACGGGAAGAAGTCCCGTGGGGAAGATGCTTGCACTTACCCTGGCAGTGCAGATAGGAGTTATACCGGTTACTGCAAAACTGTTTTATTCAATACAGGTGTTCTCGGTAATAGCCAATCTATTGATTTTTCCGGTGAGGGCTGTTCTTGCAATATCAGGATGGCTAATGTATTTTATATCCGGAATATACCTGCCGTTGGCCCGGGCGTTTTCACTGATTGTAGGAATGCTAACGGAAAGTGTTTTCGAGATAGCGGTATTATTCGGAAACAATACTGTTTCATCAATCAATGTTCCATACATCCCCGGATGCCTCATTGCACTATATTTCATCTCAGCTTACATGGCGCTCCATATGAAAAAACATTCTTTAATACCAATTGCCGCATGTACGATAATTATATCCTGCTATTTGATTTTCTTCTCAATGCCGAAAAACACCTATGTCTTTTTTGACACCGGACAGGCAGATTGCTTTTTAATAAAAACCAATAGGGGCAGGGACCTGTTGATTGATACCGGAAAATATGCCGATGGCAATTCGCTGGCACATTTTTGCGGCGACTATATAGATTGTATTTTTCTAACACATGCCCACCAGGATCATATAGGGGGTTTTTCAAACATTCTCAAAAGATTTAGGGTGGGTAAGGTTTTCATACCTAATTGTAAAAACCCCGAAATGAACGAAGTTCTGGAGATGTGCAGAAAAAACAGCGTTCAATGCATAGGATTAGCTGCAGGCGACCGGCTTAGGGCAGATGATTATGAGATAGAGGTGCTAAATCCGTTTAATAAAGATTATTTATCTTTAAATGATACATCCTTAGTGATAAAATTAGTGTACGAAGACAAGTCCCTATTATTCTGTGGTGATATTGAGATGTCTGCAGAGCTGGATATTTTGTCATCAGGTTGTAATCTGGATAGTGATATTTTCAAGGTGCCCCACCATGGAGCAAAAGGGAGTGCTTATGGCTGTTTTTATGATGCGGTTTCGCCGAAAATATCAGTAATCAGTTCCGGCAAGAATTATTTCGGGCACCCTTCGCAGGAAACACTGGATCTTCTGGATGGAACTGAGATATATAGAACAGACACAAATGGCGCAATTATAATTAGGGCAGAAAAAGAAGGGTATAAAGTGACGTTGTATAATAAATGAACTATGATAAGTTAAAAATTGAATTGAAGGAGGCTCCGCCTAAAAACCTGTACCTTTTGTATGGCGTTGAGGATTACCTTAAAAGAGCATTGCTGAATAGAATTATATCTATAGTAGATTCAGCTGCAGGTGATAGCCTTGAAAAAGTAAGATTTGAAAAGGGCTTTTCTGCGGGTGAATTGTCTCAGGCGCTAAATACAGTTCCATTTTTCGGCAACGGGAAATTTATTACATGTGTCAATACCGAAATTTTTAAAGGCCAGGCTGCGCGAGAGGACTTTGAAAAGGTATTGAGCAAGATACCTTCTGGAAATCATGTGGTTTTTATTGAATCCTCAGTTGACAAAAAAAATACCCTTTTTAATGAGTTGAGCAAAGCCGGATTCGCATATTTTATTGATATGAGAAAAAATGACGATGTAGTCAAATATATTTCAAATAAATTTAAAAAAAATAAAAAGAGAATTTCCTATGAGAATATATATCTGTTTATGGAATATTCCGGAAACAGCCTGGCGGATATTGAAGCGGATATTGAAAAAATATTGCTATATATGGGTAGTGAGAAAGATGTGAAAAAAGATTATATCGCAAATCTCTGCTCCGGTACCCGGCAATATAGAATTTATGAGATGACGGATTACATTTTCAACCGTGATGCCAAAAACAGCCTGAGATTACTAAACGAATTGCTAACGGATAAAATCCCGGTGCAGGTGCTTCTTGCCGCAATACACAATCGTTTAAGAGAATTCCTTGAATTAAGGGAATCAATGAACAAAGGACACGACCCCGTTATTTTCAGAAAGAACAGGAAACTGGCAGATTTTATTGTTCGTAGAATGCAAAAACAGGCTTCAAACTATACGCTTGGTGGACTGCGAAAATTTATAGTGCTTGCCGCAGATACAGATATGGATATTAAAGCCGGGAAAATAGATGGTGTTTTAGCAATAGAAGTTCTTGTAAACACATTAAGCACGGTATAAACTAAACAAAGTTACTTTTACGGAGGTAAAACATGAGATGGTCAAGGGAAGAATATATTGAGTATGTGACATTTAAAGGTGGTAAAAGGCCGATGTTCGTTGAGCTTTTCGGCCCATTGATCGGACTTGACGGTGAATGGCGCGCACAGGGTGCTTTGGAAGAAGAAATTGCCATGACTGCTTTTGACTGGGACTACGTGCCGGTGGTTAAGTGCGGGGGCAGCACCGATGTTTTCGGGGGTCTTGAACCGCACATAATTG
>JAUVJE010000194.1 GCA_030592355.1 Clostridia bacterium | reverse complement strand
TTCTATAATCTTGAAAAAATACTTGAAGGCTGATAGTATTTTGCCATGTACTAAAAGGAGGAGCCTATGCGTATAAGCAAAGTTGAACGCAGGACAAAAGAAACGGACATAAGTCTCGAAATAAATCTTGACGGCAGGGGGATATACGATATCTCTTCGGGAATAGGATTTTTCAACCATATGATGGAATTATTTTCAAAACACTCCCTCATTGATATGAAACTTAACGTCAAAGGAGACCTGGAGGTGGATTGCCACCATAGCATAGAAGATGCGGGCATCGTATTGGGGCAGGCCATAAAAGAAGCGCTGGGCGACAAGAAGTCCATCAGGCGGTATGGCAGCTTTACGGTTCCTATGGACGAGGCTTTGGCCACAGTGGATCTGGACTTGAGCAGCAGACCTTACTTGGTATTCAATGCCGAATTCAGTAAAAGTATGGCTGGGGACATGGATGTTGAGACGGTCGAGGAATTTATGATGGCGGTGTGCGCCAACGCGGGGATAACCATGCACATAAATGTTCCCTATGGTTCAAACAACCACCATATGATAGAGGGGATTTACAAAGCCTTCGCAAGGGCATTGAGAATCGCCGTTTCATTTGACGATAGGGTAGAGGGCGTGCCTTCTACAAAAGGAATACTATAAAACGAGGCGGAAGCTGACTGAAAAACGGTGCATACAGCGCTGCAAATGGAGGAAAGATGGGTATTTTACTTGGAAACACAGATTTTATGAAGAACAAACCGTTTAAAACGGGCAAGGTCAGAGATATGTTTGATCTCGGGGATAAACTATTAATAGTCGTGACTGACAGAATCTCAGCATTTGACTGTGTTTTTCCTAATCTCATACCGGAAAAAGGAAAGGTGCTTAACAGCATCTCGGCATTTTGGTTCGATTTTACCAAAGATATTGTGCCAAATCATATGATAACCACTGATGTAAGCGAGTATCCTTCTCCCTTCAATGAGTATGCAGAAGAATTGCAGGGACGGTCGATGCTCGTGAAAAAATTAGACATAATTCCGGCGGAATGTATAGTCAGGGGATATCTCGAAGGTTCAGGGCTTAAAGATTACAAAAAAACCGGAAAAATCTGCGGAATTGAACTTCCGGAGGGAATGAAGCAGGCCGACAGACTTCAAGAACCGGTGTTTACACCTTCGACAAAAGCAGAAGAAGGGCACGACCAAAACGTAACATTTGAAGAGTTATGCAGGGAAATAGGAGATGAATTGGCAAATAAGCTTAAGAGTGCATCGCTTGCGCTCTATAAGGCGGTCAGTGAATACGCTCTTGAAAAAGGGCTGATTTTAGCAGATACAAAATTTGAATTCGGTATGCTTGATGGAGAATTGGTAGTGGCGGACGAGATGTTCACTCCTGATTCATCACGATTCTGGGATGCATCGGATTTTGAACCCGGCAGAGCTCAGAAAAGTTTCGACAAACAGTATTTAAGAGAGTATCTTGAGACGCTCGATTGGGATAAGACGCCTCCGGCTCCCAGACTGCCCGTTGATGTGATTGAAAAAACAAAAGAGAAATATCTTGAGGCTTATAAAATACTTACAGGGAAGGATCTTGAATAATGATAGCCGTTGTAAACTACGGTATGGGTAATCTCGGAAGTGTTAAAAACGCATTTGACTATTTTGGAGTGGAATCTTTTGTTACGGATGACGTAAGTAAACTGGCAGATGCCGATGGACTCGTGCTGCCGGGCGTGGGAGCTTTCGGAGATGCCATGGATAATCTGCGAAGCCGAAATCTTGAAAATGCGGTTCTTGAATATATTGAATCAGGAAAACCATTTTTGGGCATATGCCTTGGGTTGCAGATGCTGTATGAAAGCAGCGCAGAAAATCCGGGTGTAAAGGGCTTGGGAATTTTAGAGGGAACGGTAGAGAAATTTCCTGCGGATATGGGATTGAAAATCCCGCAGATCGGTTGGAACAGCATAAGTGCAAATACCGAAATGCCGGTGCTTGGAGAATTCGACGGCAGCTATGTTTATTTTGTTCACTCTTTTTATGCAAAACCCAGCGGAACGGAGAACTCCTTAATCACTACAAGCTACGGTATTGATTTTACAAGCGCCGTAGAGTATAAAAATATCCTTGCATGCCAGTTCCATCCCGAAAAAAGTGGGAGGGCAGGTCTTGCAATACTAAAGAAATGGACTGATTTGTATATATGATTATTTACCCTGCAATTGATTTGCTTGACGGAAAATGCGTGCGGCTTTCCCAGGGGAATTATGACATAGTTACCATATATTCGAAAAACCCGGATGAGTTTGCAGCTTTGTGGAATTCAAAGGGCGCAAAATTCATGCATGTTGTGGATCTTAACGGAGCAAGAACAGGCAGGCCGGAAAATGACGGTGTACTGAAAAAAATCGTTAAGAGTGCCGGCGTTCCTATTCAAGTGGGTGGGGGAATCCGTTCCATAGGGAGAATTTCAGAGCTAATGGATATGGGAATTAACCGCGTGATACTGGGTACGGGTGCAGTCAGAGATCCTGAATTTGTAACAGCTGCAGTGGCGAAATTCGGAGACAGGATTGTCGTTGGAATAGATGCCCGTGACGGTTATGTTGCCGTTGACGGATGGGAAAAGAAAAGCAACCGCAGGGCGGTTGAGTTTGCCCGGGATATGGAAAATATCGGGGTAAGCACAATAATATATACTGACATAGCAAGAGATGGTATGTTGACGGGACCCAACCTGGCTGCAATGAAAACCATGGCTGATTCCGTGGGCTGTGATGTTATTGCATCCGGGGGAGTAAGCTGTATTGAAGATATCGCCGCATTGTATAAAACTGGAGTCGCCGGCGTAATAACCGGAAAAGCTCTTTATGAGAAACGGTTGGATTTGGCCAAAGCTAATAACATGATTGAACGACTGGCGGAAGAATCTTAGAAGTCTGGGAGGACTTATGTTTGCGAAAAGGATAATACCATGTCTTGATGTACATGAGGGCAGGGTGGTCAAGGGTGTGAATTTCATTAATCTGGTGGATGCCGGTGATCCGGTTGAAACAGCTAAAATTTATGACGCCGCCGGTGCCGATGAATTGGTTTTTCTGGATATAACGGCATCAAGCGATAACAGGAGTACTATGGTTGATGTCATCAAAAAGGTTGCCAAGTGTATTTTTATCCCCTTTACAGTAGGCGGGGGAATCAGGTCCGTTGACGATTTTAACACAATGCTTCGTGCAGGTGCCGATAAGGTTTCTATAAATTCGTCGGCGTTGAAAAATCCGCCATTGATTTCAAAGGCTGCCGCAAAATTCGGAAGCCAGTGTGTTGTAACCGCTATTGATGCAAAAAGACGCAAGAATGGAAGCGGCTGGGACGCATATCTGAACGGCGGCAGAATCAATACTGGTAAGGATGCCGTTAAATGGGCGGTGGAAGCTTTTAAACTTGGAGCGGGTGAGATTCTGCTTACCAGCATGGACAGAGACGGAACAAAGGCCGGATACGATGTTGAATTGCTGAGGATTGTTTCAGAAAGTGTCGGCATCCCTGTGATTGCCTCCGGAGGAGCCGGGAAAAAAAGTCATTTTTATGATGCTTTTAATGCGGGAAAGGCGGATGCGGTGCTTGCAGCGTCCCTGTTTCACTTCGGGGAACTTGAAATTCCTGACTTAAAAGAATACCTTTCAGGCCGGGGAATAGAAATAAGACATTAAAACGATTAATCAGAGACAATAAATATTGCGGATAATTTCTGGTTTGATAACTATTGCACAACCGGATTATATAAAATACACAAAGATGCAGTATGGCGTATTCATTAAATTGACATTAAAAGATGCGTTTGTTATACTTCAAGGTAGTTAATGCAGGAGGCGCTGAACATGAAAAATTACAAGAGATTATTCAAAATATCAATGATTTTAGTATCACTCGGGATTTTCTTTATGACAATGATGGTATTTATAGTACTTGTCTATACCAAGGACATGAATAATGTTATGAAGAACCCATTCTCAAATGTATTTCTTAGATATCCGATGTGGCTTGGTCTGATGCTTGCTTCTTATATTCCTGGGTTTATCGGGATGTATTTTGCAAACAAATGGAAAGAAGAAGCTAGAATAGA
>JAUVJE010000110.1 GCA_030592355.1 Clostridia bacterium | reverse complement strand
TATTCGGCGAAATGACCTTCACCCCATCTGGTTTTTTAGATAATCAAACACTGCCGTCCTTTAAAAAAATGATGGGCGACATGATTAATCTGTCAAATTAGGTGTAATCACATTTGATTAACGAAAAAACACAGCTATGACTATTTTATGTATAGTTTCCTATAGAGTGATATAATTTAAATACAAAAATCGCTTTTTGAATTTAAAAAAGGTAGAATTACAGATGATGAGGAAAACAAAGCTAAAATCAATACTCTTGATAATAATATCAGTGATAATTATTTTTAATAATTTAAATTATGTCAATTCTTCACAAATAAACACCATTAGATTGATTGTAGATGGTAATGATATTACTGCTCTGTCTGCTCCTGTTATTGAAAACGACAGGACACTGGTGCCTGTTCGCTTTATAGCCGAAGCACTTGGCGCCGTGGTTTCCTGGGATGGAACCAATCGAACCGTAACCGTTGAAAAAGGTATGAATAAGCTGTTTCTTAGAATCGACAGTTATCTGGTTGAATACAATAACGGCGCTTCATACAATCTCAGTGATGTCGCGCCAAAAATAATCAATGACCGCACCTACGTGCCGCTCCGTTTGCTTAGCAACGCCTTCGGTATTGGGATAGAGTGGAACGGCATTACGCGGACAGTTCATGTTGATTCCTCCAAAACATCTGAAATTCAGCCATTTTTTGATGTGAGCATAACCTCCCACTCAAACGGAGACACCATTACCGGAAAAACTTCATTTACCATAACATCAAGTCAAAATTTAAAATCAAAAACCCATGAAATTAAGATACTTTTACTAGACAAAGCAACCTCGAAGGGTTTTGTGATTGCGCGAGGGACCGCGGAAGACAGCAGTTTTAGTTTTATGCCCGGCCCTGAAGATAATGGCGAAAAAATATTAGTCGCTGCACTTTATAACAGCACCGGGGAATTCATCGGCGGGGATTCAATTGGAATTTACATAGAGTTGGTCCCTGTTGTTTCCGTTGTGGGAATCAGCCGTTTTCAAATTGTAAATGAAACAGTGCAGATAACCCCTGAACTTAATTTTCAGGCTGCTTACGTGAATTATGAGATAAAAAACACAAGAAGCGGATATACAAAAACCTTCAAAAAACAGGACGCTATGGGAAGTATTTCATGGACTCCTGTCTGGGAACAAAACGGACTCAATTTAATTAAAATAACCGCTTATGATAAAAGCGGTATTCCATATGAAAGTATGGCTATACAAACAATTTCATCTGTAAAACGGGAATTGGCCCTTACCGGCGTCGCCGAGGATATGACCGTCAGTCAGGCTGTCACCCTGTATGCATCCAGAAATTACGATGTTGACGAAACACAGTTTCTTCTCATGGATGTCCCGACAGGAAAGACAACTATACTGAAAAAAATCCCTTATGGCGGTTTTGAATGGTTTCCGGGCCCCGAAGATTCGGGAGATAAGTATTTATTCACAAGAGTAAAGGATACTTCAGGACTATATCACCAAAGTAAACTGGTTAGGGTAACCGTCGATGGCGTCCCCAAAGTGCAGCTGGTCGGAATAGGTCCTTCGCAAGTATTGACATCAACAACTGCAATATCGATGAAAAGCAACGTCAAACCCACAGAATTCCGATGTATTCTTTACAATAAATCGAACAGCTCAACACGTTACATGTATCCAAGTTCCGATACCTCTGATATTATCACTTTTACCCCTTTATCATCAGATGAAGGTGATTGTTCGATACAGGCTGAAATAACCTATCAGGGGCAGAAAATATTTAGCGAAAAGGTAAATTTCAGAATATTCCTTGGGAAAACCTATGGTCCCGAAGCTATCATCGCAAAAGATGAATTTCTTGATTTCGCATCAGAACTTGCAGTTGCTTCAATGGAAAAGACCGGAATGTCAGCTGCCCTGCAGACAGCCCAGGCTATTTTGGAATCAGGCTGGGGACAAAGTGTTCCCGTAGACAAATACACAGGAACATTCTCAAACAATTTATTTGGTATAAAGGGAACGGGCAGCAATGGTTCCGTTATCTCAAATACATGGGAAGTTTTCAATGGTGTACATTACAGAATTGATGCAAATTTCCGTGCATATGCGACTGTAATTGACGGCTGGGAGGACCACAAGGGATTTCTCATGGCTTTAGCAAGGTATGAAACTTTCAGATCCGTTATGCACAACAGTACGGAAGGCGCATGGGCTCTAAAAAGAGCAGGCTATGCGACGGATCCCCTATATGCAATTAAACTGATAAAAATCATCAACCAATACAATTTGTATGAACTGGATAAAATAGGTTTATAGCGAAATACTAAAACAGCTTTGTATAACTTTATGATTTCTATAATTCGATAATAAATGTTTTTATTTCAAATGGTTTTATGGTAAATTCAATTATATTCCCCGTTGCGTTCAGATTGCTTTCTTTATTTTCCATGAGATCGCATTCCGTCGCTGCTTTTATTGGTTTTGCCATGGTTAGCACAACATCACTCCGTTGATTAAAGCATTCGTAGACACGGACTATAATTCCTCTGCTGTCCTCCGCTTTCTTGACCGCTTCGATTTTCACATTCGGTTTATCTACAGAAACGAATGACATTTCATTACCAAGAATATCCATTCCTCCGGAAACAGCAACTGCATGCATGGGACAATTCAGCTCATATGCTGCATTAACCGTCCCCCCTGTCCTGAAATCACCGGCATGGGGCATTATTGAATAAATCATGTCATGCTCCCCGAAATCCGCCACCGTGCTTGGCATAGTAGCTGATTTTAACAACGTCAGCCTCATTACGGAATCCTTTATGTCATGGCCGTATTTACAGTCATTCATCAGACTGACTCCGAAATCCGGTTCTGAGATATCCGCCCACTTGTGTGCGCATACCTCAAACCGCGCATAATCCCAACTGGTGTTCCAGTGGGTAGGCCGTTCTACATTTCCATATTGAATCTCATACGTAGCTTTGCCGGTGTGTATATCCATCGGAAAGGCAGCCTTTAGCAGAATATGGTCGTTTGCCCAATCGATATGTGTATCAAAATCAATCCTGGGACTGCATGAATACATATAAACCGTCTGCTCAATTACAGAATCCATAAACGGGCGGCGTATTTTCACACCTGCCCGAACCGGCCCGCATTCAACAACTTCTACGGATTCCACATCATTGATTTCCCACATTTTATCATTGTAGTAGATATTGATATCCCAGGCGTCCCAATTAATCGGTTTATCCTCAAAAGCCAGAAGATGATTTGCCTTTTCCCCCGCCTTTACCAATTCTCTGTTGCTACACTTGTCATAAATGGACACAATGTTCATATCAGCGTTAAAACCGACTTTCACAAAGTCATTCTCCATGCCTGACGCGTCTGCCAAAAGGGTGCTTTCATCAGGTACATCGGCAACCAGAGAATATACCGAATAACCCATCGGCGGAACTTTAGCCACAAACATGAAATATACCGCTCCGTCTTCTGTAATCATTTGACCGGGAGTCCTGCTTCCATCCATGTCTGCTGCATGAGTATATGTCTTGCTTGCTTTCACCTTAGCGACATCAAACCTGGTATGCGACAATTGATTGAAAACAACGCATTTATCGTCGCCTTCGACGGCTGAATATGCAATTTTAACCAAGGATTCTTCAAGAAGTTTCCCAAGAGATTCCATAACCCCTTCGTACTGCTCCTGAGACTCTTCGTAAACTTCTTTCACCGATGAACCGGGTAAAATATCATGGAATTGATTTAGCAGCACCGTTTCCCAATTAGCATTAATCACATCCTGAGGGTAAACTGCCAATCCGCATGATGCGGCAACCTGCGCAAATAACTCTACATCTCTCAATAAAAATTCAGACTTTCGGTTAAACCATTTATTCTTACCAACCGAAGTGTATGTACCGCGGTGGTATTCAAGATAGAGCTCACCAACCCATTTCGGCAACCTCGGGTTGCTCTTAACCCTTTCATCAAGCTGTTCAAAGAAATCACGGGATTTCTTCATTTCATATTTCGGGCACCCTGGAACCGCTTTTGCCAGACGCCGCCCTTCCTCCAGCATTTCGCGGGTGGGTCCTCCCCCACCGTCTCCATAACCAAACGCCATAAGAACATCATTATTAATATCTTTATGACTATAGTTATCCCATGACCCTTTGACATGTGCCGTAGACAATCGCCCATTATATGTTGACCCGTAAGATCTTACAGAATTTCTGGAATCAGTGGCCGTTATAAAGTGGGACAGTACCATAGAGCCGTCAATCCCCTCCCATTGAAAGGTCTCGTAAGGGAACCGGTTGTACTCATTCCAAAAAATCTTGGTGGTCATAAAGTATTCGATTCCCGATTTGCGAAGTATCTGAGGCAGTGCAGCACTGTATCCGAATACATCCGGAAGCCACAACACTTTACAGTCTGCATCGAATTCATCTTTAAAAAAACGAGTTCCAAACAGCAGCTGGCGAACAAAGGATTCACCGGATGCCAGGTTGCAGTCGGCTTCAAGCCACATGCCGCCCTCGGGTTCCCACCTGCCTTCGGCAATCCTATCTTTGATTTTTTCATAAATATCCGGCCTGTCATTCTTTATAAAATCATAAAGCTGCGGCTGGCTGGACATGAAAAGATACTCCGGGTATTGCTCCATTAGCCGAAGCACCGTAGTAAAACTGTGTATCGTCTTCATCCTGGTGACATCAAGGGTCCAAAGCCACGCAACATCAATATGCGTATGTCCGATTCCGCTGACAACCGCCTGGAAATCACCGCAGAAATCATTGTAAAATTCATTTTTGATATAAGCGTTGGCTGAATCCACCGACTCATAAAAATCTTTTGAATAGGCTTTCCTAAGGTCCAGCATATTAACGGCCTTTTCTGTAAAATGCAGAATATCTTTTTTGGTTTTTTCATCATCAAGCCTGTCTGCAATATCCAATGGCACCTTCAGATTAAAATATAGCCTGTCCACTTCCTTATCAAGCACGGCAATTTTTAAAAACAACTGCACCCTGCCTTCCCTGTTGATTTCAAACCGGGAACCGGGAGAACCATCCAGCGTAAATTGGTATGTAGCACCGGCAGATGCTTCTTCGGTGATTGTTGCATAGGTATGGTGTTTATCAAGTCCTTGGTAAGGTTCTCCATTCACTGACAATAAAAATTGAGGATTGCGACTCATGTTCCAGTAGATTTTGGCCCCTGTGTTCCTCCAATCGATTTCGCCGTACTCCGTAGTTTCCACCATCAGCAGCAGGTACTCGCCGGACATTTCCTCAGGGATTGTAAAGGCTGCCCTGAAAAGATAATTTTCATCATCCTCACCCCAGGAATCCCCGGGGATATATGGAAGCAGGCGGTGATCGTCCATGGATATGTCTTCCAATCCCTTAACATCGCCCGTAATATATCCAATATCCTTGATTTCTCTTACATTTCTATAGCGCAGGGAATCTAACTCTTTTAAAATCCTCTCGCAATGATTCTGAGTTAAATACATGATCTTTCCTCCGAAATTTTTATTTTAAATCTGACTTATCCACAGCTTTGATTATTTTCACATGGACTTTCCTGTCCCGCGGCCCGTCATACTCGCACAGGTAGATTCCCTGCCATGTGCCCAGAACGGCTTTCCCCCCGGATAAAATAACAGTAACGGAAGAACCCGTCATCAATGCTTTGATATGGGCAGAGGAATTACCTTCAAAATGACGGTATTCCCTGTCTTCCATTACAATTTTATCTAGTTTCATTAATATGTCGGTTACTACATCCGGGTCTGCATTTTCATTTATAGTGACGCCTGCGGTTGTGTGCGGCACAAAAACCACAGCAATCCCCTCAGCAATACCGCTCTTTGCGATAAGCTCCCGGACTTGTCCGGTTATATTCACCATGTCGGATATTCTTTTGGTTCTGACCCGGATTGTCTCCACTACTTCGCACCCTTAAATTCAGTGTATTCTGATACAGTAATTTCACC
This sequence comes from Clostridia bacterium, assembly GCA_030592355.1. Lineage (GTDB taxonomy): Bacteria > Bacillota > Clostridia > DUPQ01 > DUPQ01 > JAFGQE01. The sequence continues at coordinate 2,204 of JAUVJE010000110.1, read as the reverse complement.
CTGCGACTTCGCCCACGGTAAACCTTTTTCCGATGGCAGCATCTCGTCTTTATAGCAATCCATAAGTGCTTCTTTTATACCTTTAACATAAATCAGGGTTGTTTCGCCGGTTGGTTCATCTATTTTTTCACGAACCAGGTATTCTTCCTGGAATTGGTTGATTGTATAGTTTTCCGAAACAGCATTTATGGTTATAAGCTGAGCGCTTGCTGCAGTAATATCGCATGGAATCCCGCCTTCGCCCCTGATGGCTTTGATAGAGGTGAAAACTTTCCTCATCTCATCTTCAAAGGGATTGCCGTAAGTTTTGGTTTCGCCGTCAGCCGTTGTACCGTATATAATTCTGTCCTTGGCACTGTCAAAAGTAACTTTCCCCTTTTCAAAGGTAATTTCAAATATGGGGTGGATGTTTTCAGGAACCGCATGACTTGCCAAAAACAGTAAATCAATACCATTGTCTGTTTTAATTTTAGCCATAAAAGTATCATAATTTTCAATTTCGTTGGCCCTGTACATTTCAGCGGTGATTTTAGCCGGGAAAGCACTCTTGCCGATGCTGTTACCCACGAGGAAAAACATGTTGTGAAGGAAGTGCGCCGTAGCATTATTAGCCACGCTATCCAGAATCCAGTCGCCGTAGTCGTTCTTGATTTTTCCCGCCCAGCTGCTTCTATTGTAGTATCTTTCGGTCCTTGGCCACTGTACAACAGTTTTAAAGGAAATCGGTTTCCCGTATACACCGTCAAGGATATCTTTTTTTAGGCTCAATATAGGTTCGCAGAATGACCACTGAAATCCGACAGCGACGAATTTTCCAGTGCGCCTAGCGGCTTCATCCATTTTCAGGGCATCCTGTATTGTAGCTGCAATTGGTTTTTCACACAGCACATTTGAGCCGTTTTCAAGGGCTTTAATCGTCTGAATCACATGTAATTGTATCGGCGATGAAATGATAACCAAATCAGCCGTTTCATTCTCGTAAAATTCATCCAAAGAATCATACTGAGGGATATTGTTGTCTATAAGCTCCTGAGGTATCGGACTTTTTCTTGATTTTGGATATATAAATCCAACAAATTCAAAGTCCTCGCCGGGTTTATTCTCGAACATCGCGTCCATAAATACTTTCGCATATCCTCTGATTCCAATTAATATTATTTTCATCTATTTCACCTTCTCAATCACGTTATTCTTGGCCCTTATGACAGCCCGCAGAGGATGAAGTTCATCTTCGAGGCTGATGGGCATCGGTTTGCCGTCAATTATCTCATCTAGTATATATTCTAAGTAAGAACTTTCAGCTTCTGCTTCTTTGTATTTGAGTTCAAGCGGTCCAGCATCGCTGTCCTTAAGATACATATGTGTTTTCTGAAGTCCGTCAACAGCTTCAATCCATCCTTCGGTTCCCCAGATGCGCAGATGTTCATTACCCCAGGTTCCTATGGTTTTGTGGTTAAGATAGTTGATGCACATTGAACCCACGGCTCCGTTTTCAAGGGTCATCATAACACTTGCGGCAGTCGCCATTCCCCCGTCTTTTACTGGATTTGCATGGCTGGTTTCGACTGAATAAATTTTATCGATTTTCAATCCGGTGGTGTGCTCAATGAAACGAGTGGCATGAACGCCAACCCAACGGATAAGTCCACCGTCGGTGACATCATCCTGAGGGCGTCTTTCGTGGTAAGGATATGATTTTTGCGCATAAACCTGCACAATCTCGCCAAGCACTCCCGATTCCACTATTTCTTTCATGGTAAGAAAGGGTTCTTCAAAGCAAGTTCCCGCCATATCATGGAATGTAACGCCGTTTTCTTTGGCAATGGCTAAGATTTCATCAAGTTTTTCATCAGAAAAAGCACCCGGTTTTTCTGAATAAACATGCTTGCCGGCTTTTAACGCCTTAATAGCCTGTTCCTCCTGGTCTTTCCTAATAGGCGAACATAAAGAAATAACATCCAGTGTGTCATCTGCAACCATTTCGTCAAATGTATCATAATACTTAATTGTATCGTCATTCTGAATTGCTTCCGGTAATAAAGATTTATCAATTTCGGCTACGGCTCCGCAGCAGGCCCTCTCGTTATCGGCCAAAAGCTCATGTACCTGATGTCCGTTTATACCGAACATACCTACTCTTATTTTACCCATGGTAAAACCCCCGTTCTGTATTTGTTTCATAATATAATATGACACTATATTTT
>JAUVJE010000044.1 GCA_030592355.1 Clostridia bacterium | reverse complement strand
TCGGAATGCCTTCAAGAAGGGTTTTATTATCTTTAATTTGTTTGATTCCTGTAAAAATAACAGCTATGCCGATTGCAGCAATCAGCACCATTATTACATATTCCCTTGTATCTGTTTCGATTGTGTCGGTAGCAAAAATCCCTGCCATAATTCCCATAAAAACGATACCACCGATAATATAGAGATATCCGTATAAAATGTTCTTTTTTTGTTTATTCTTTGAAAGCATTTTTTGTCTCCGTATTGTTACTTAAAACATTATAACATATTGAATTTGCATATTACCGTTTTGTAACATAAGGGCCATATGCCTTGAACTTGCTTCAATTATACTTTATAATTATCTTAATTAAATATGATTGGATGAACTTTCATCGATAATGGTAACCTTGTTGAAAGACAAGTGCACAAAACCAGGGGCCTAAAGCAGATACTGCCACGGTAGCCCAGTCACCGAAAGGAAGTTTTTTGTATACTTTCATTTCTGCGGTTTTCTGTTCATCCATTGTAAGAAGGAGGAATGAGCATGAAAATAGTCAAAAAGGTAATTGCATTGCTTTTGGTATTAGTAATGGTGATACCAATTGCAACCCTTGCCGAAGAAGCAAATGATGAACCCGGAACAGAGAACACTCCTGTTGAAGAGGGCGCAGAAGAAGTTGAGCCATCTATTTATGAGGAAATTTTCGGGGAGATTACTGAAGATTCACCATTATATCCTTTTAAGGAACTCATGGAGGGTATCACGCTGGCAATCGAGGTTGATGAAGATGGATTTTACACACTTATTATCAGCTTTATCAATCCAGAGCTTTTTGAAAGCGAAGTATTGACTCCGGAGATACTTGACGAGTTAACTGAAATACTTAACGAAAAACTCACGAAATACTTATTACATCCTGAAGAGGGTACTGAAGAAGGCTCCGAAGAAGGCACTGAAGAAGGCTCCGAAGAGGGTACTGAAGAGGGCTCCGAAGAGGGTACTGAAGAGGGCTCCGAAGAGGGTGCTGAAGAGGGCTCCGAAGAAGGTACTGAAGAAGAAACCGAAGAAGTTCCTGTCATCATGACAATAGAGATTTTACTTGGTTTGGAACTTTCAGAAGAGCAGATAGCAGGCGTTCTTGAAATCGCAGGGAAGGAAATCGGGAAACTTTTTGTTACCGAAGCTTTCGATGCTGTTAAGGATGCGTTTTTCCAGGCTAAGGTTGATTTGATAAATGCTATGAACGCTTATAAAGAAGCAAGGAAAAGTGGAACCCCTGAAGAAATCCAGGCAGCTTATGAAGCTATGCTTGAAGCCAGGGAAAACAAAGAACTCATGGAAGCACTTAAAGATGCAGCTGAGGAAATGAAAGAAGGAATAAAAGACATCCTTGAACTCGGCGAAGAAGAAGGAGAAGGGAAAGGCGGGCCCAAGGAAGAAAATCCATCCATAATGAATAAACTTGAATCAAATGGAATTGGGAAGGGTCTTGTAAAAGCAAAGAAAACCAACGGGAAAAAACCTAAATAAGATGTATCCTTCCATTAGATCTGCCATGTTTTGGATTTTATATTCGGGACATGGCAGTTTCTTTATACACAACTCTAAATTTCCCCGTTTATTATCCCACTGGTATCATATATAATTACTATAATGACGGGGGTGTTAATATGAATGGCAGAGACAGGTTTTTAGCCACTTTGAATAACCAAAAGGCAGATAGGCTTCCATGCCAGGTCCACAACTGGATGTCATACTATCTTAAGACATATCTTAACGGCATGAGTGACTACGAAGCATATGAATACTTTGGAATGGATCCGGTAATATATGAAAGTCCGAGATTCATTTATAATGACAAAGACATGGCAAACTGGATTGTTAAGAAAACTGATCTTGGAACAGATTCCGATGGTATTACAAAGACCCTTTTTGATATTACTACTCCCGAAGGCAGTCTGGTAGAGATTAGGGGCGACAGTCCCATCACCGGCTGGATTACCGAGCACATGATAAAAAGCAAAGAAGATTTTGAACTTTGGCAGAAGTATTTTCCTATACCTTCAGGAGTTGACTGGACGCCTGTAATTGAAGCAAAAAACAAAATTGGAAAACACGGGATTGTCAGAGGCGGTTATTATCATTTCGGCCAGGGAAGCCCATGGCAGAGTTTTGCATATATGATTGGCACGCAAGAAATTATAATGGCTGCTATTGATGAGCCTGATTGGCTGCATTATGTATTGAAAATCCTTCAGAAAAAAAAGCTGCAGGTTATAGAAGCAGGCGGTAAAATAGAACTAGACTTGATTGAAACAGGGGGCGGTGCCGGCTCGAGTACGGTCATTAGTCCATCAATTCATAAAGAATTCTGCACGCCATACGACAAGATTCAACACGATGCTATGCATACTCATGGAACAAAGGTTGTTTACCACCTTTGCGGAGGCTTTATGCCACTGCTCGATTTAGTGGTAAAAAATGGCGCTGACGGGCTTGAGACAATGACTCCTTCAATTATGGGCGGTGATTGCATTATAAGCGAATGTACAGAGCGCATCGGCGATAAAATGTTCTTCATCGGCGGATTTGACCAAAATGCCGGATTTGAAAGGGGCAATCCCGAACTTGTGCGAAAAATGGTGTTTGATCTTCATAAAGATTGCCCTGACGGCGGTTACATAGTAAGTCCCTCTGACCATTTTTTCTACGGAGATCCCAAAAATCTAAAAGCATTTTCCGATGCTGCAAAGGAGTGTGTGTATTAGTGAAAGATGCAGTCTGTATAGGAATATTGGTAGCTGATGTTATATCAAAACCACTGATTAAACTTCCTGGCAAGGGGAAGCTGATGCCCATTGACAGTATTTCCCTTCACAGCGGCGGATGCGCACTGAGCAGTGCTGTTGATATGAGTATTATCGGTCTTGATACTGCTGTAGTAGGTAAAATCGGCAATGATGGTTTTGGTTCCTATCTTACAAATGTATTAAAAGAGGCAGGTGTGGAAACAAAGGCTCTTTCAATCGGAAAAGGATCTGATACCAGCGCCAGCGTTGTTGTTGTCGGCGATGATTCAGAACGCTCATTTATACATTGTTTCGGTGCCAATGGTGAATTTTGCTATGAAGATATAGATTTTAACTTTATAAAAAAGTATAAAATAGCTTTTTTTACGGGTGTAAACTTAATGCCTTCTCTTGACGGCGCTCCCCTTGGAACAGCTGTAAAAAAAGCCAAAGAGCTGGGTTGCATAACCGTAATGGATACAGCCTGGGATGCCAGCGGCAGGTGGATGGATCTTGTGGAAGACTCTCTCCCCTACCTGGACTACTTTATGCCGAGTTCTGATGAAGCTATGAACATATCGGGTAAAGAAGACCTTTCGGATATTGCAGATGTGTTCATGGCGCACGGGGTTAAAAATGTTGTGATAAAACTTGGGAAAGAAGGTTGTTATATCAAGACGCACAATAAAAACGAATATCTGATACCTACCTTTCTTAACATCAAACCCGTCGAGACAACAGGTGCCGGAGATGCATTTTCCTCTGGTTTTATAACTGGCATCTCAAAAGGGTGGCCCTTGGATAAATGCGGAATATTCGCAAATGCCGTAGGAACGTTTTCGGTTTCACAGATCGGGGCGTCAACAGGAATTAAATCTATTGAAGAAACCATAAAATTTATTAAATCTCAAAATCGGGAGTGGTAGAATGATGACAAAAAAAGAATATGAAACTGCTGTAGCAAGAACACTTGAGTACTTCGTTAAAGCGGGAATAGTTATTACAGAAAATGAGAAAACCCAAATTGAAATTGTTGATTTTGGTCTCGACCGATTTGATAAAGAAGGAATTGGGATTCTTACATATGTGAATACCGACAGGTGCTGTGCAAAGGAAATGGTGCTTTTCCCGGACCAAGCCTGCTGTGAACACAGGCATCCTGAAATAAACGGCAATGCGGGAAAGGAAGAAACTTTCAGATGCAGGCAAGGCGAAATATACTTATATATTGAAGGGAAGGCAACACCTGATATTAAAGGTAAAATTCCGAATGACACGCCGGGGGCCTATACTGTTTTTCATGAAATAATATTGAACCCGGGTAACCAGTATACCTTGCCGCCAAACACTCTTCACTGGTTTCAGGCCGGACCTAAGGGAGCTGTGGTTTCGGAGTTTTCTACCAGCAGCGTAGATGAAGCGGATGTCTTTACTGACAAAAATATTTTAAGGGAAACGATAATTGAGTAATACTATTAAAAAAGCGCTGATGTACGGTGCCGGCAGCATTGGAAGAGGCTTTTTGGGACAATTGTTCTATGCCTCCGGTTATGAAACATGCTTCATAGATGTTGATGACGCTCTGGTCAATCATCTCAATAATGAGGGACAATATGTTATTACCATTGCCAAAGATTACGGATATGAATCCCAAAGCATAGGAAACATAAGGGCATTAAACGGCCGGAATACAAAAGGTGTCTCCCATGAAATTGCAGGATGCGATATTATGGCAACCGCTTTAGGTATAAGTATACTTCCCGTGATTGCCAATATCATTGCCGCTGGGATAGATGAGCGTTTTATAACAACTAAAGGCGCGCCTCTCGACATAATTGTGTGTGAGAATATATCTGACAGTGGAAATCATCTGCGTTCTCTCGTACGGCCATATATTAAAAATAAGAAGTATTTTGAAGAAAACATCGGTTTTGTTTCTGCCTCTGTGGGCCGAATGGTTCCTGTCGGGACTGACTCCGATTCCTCAGAAATAATTGTTGAAAGCTATAACAAGCTTCCTATTGATGCAGATGCATTGAAAACGGATGTCTCGGGACTAAAAAACTTTTTTCCTGTCACACCGTTCGCAGTTGAAAAGTACAAAAAGTATTTTATGCATAATATGTCTCATTCCATTGTGGCATATATGGGATTCATCAAGGGATATAAATATATTAGCGAAGCCATGGAGGATGAATCTATACGAAGTATTGCAGACAAAGCCCTTGAAGAAAGCATCAATGCTATATCAAAATTTTTCCAGATAGAAAAACAACCATTGAGGGATTATGCAACTGACCTGCTGAACCGTTATTCCAATACATATTTAAAGGATACTGTAATTCGCGTCGGCCGTGATCCAAAAAGAAAATTGCAGTCAAAAGACCGGTTGACAGGCTCAGCAAATTTTTGCCTGACACAGGAAATCGCTGCCGAATACATTCTATATGGTATTGCCGCAGCATTTTGTTTTAATGTGCCCGGCGACGTATCCGCTCCTGAAATCATTGAATATTTAAAGAACAATGGCATTGAGGAAGCCATTACAAAGTATACCGGAATATCGGCGCAATCAACTATGTTTGCAAAAATATATAAAATATACTCTATAATCAAAAAATAGTCTTACCTTGATATATTTGCGAATTTCAGGGAAAACAGTAACATTTGTTACGCTTTATATACAATTGACAAGCTATAATTAGCAAAAAGAAGGAGAAATACTATGATAAATAAGATTTATGATTATACCGTTACAAATAGTAAGGTTATTGAAAAAGTAGTTAGTGTTGATGTGGTTATGATTAATCACATGGTGCTTCCTAAAGATGAGTGCCTACCCGTTCATAAAGCTGATTCAAATTTATTCATGATTGTTGCAAAAGGAGCTGTTACTCTGATACTTGATGAAAATCCCCCTGAAACATTTTCCGTGGGTTCTATCATCAACATTGAATATGGGACTCTAATGAGTGTTTGCAATAGACACGACGATATTCTTGAACTGTTTGTTGTCAAAGCTCCCGGGCCTTCGCATTACAAAAAATAGTACAAAAATTCACGCCTTTTTTAACTTTTGTCCCTAGGGACAAATATCAAATTTAGTAAAACCACCGGTCGGGTTTATTCGAAACCGGTGGTTATTTTTAAGTGAATCATGTGCTGGTGAAAGTTAGCTTCTTAGACTATAAGAGTTCTTCGAGTCTTTGCATTTTTTCGTGGGTTATCAGCGCATCTTCTCTAAGACCCTTCAGCTTCACTACATGAGTCCATCTTCCATATGGAAGTATTTCTGAAATGTGTTTCAAATTTACAATGTACGACTTATGGGTTCTCATAAATGCTTCCCCAACCAATTTTTCTTCAATAGTGTTTAAATTCATATTCGTTGTGTAGGAACTTCTGCGGGTTATGAGTTTGGTTCGGCTACCCTCCCTGAATACAAGCATAATTTCATCAATATCTACAAAACTCATACCGTCTCTGTTCTTAAGCAACAGTTTATCAAGTTTTATAACAGGTTTTTCATCCCTGTTTAAAAGATCAGAAATCCTTGTCAAGGTTCCTCTGAGCCGGTCTAGCTTAAACGGCTTAAGCATATAGTCAAATGCATACATCTCGAAAGCCTCTCCCATGTATTGTGTGTAAGCCGTAGAAAACACAATATATGTGTCCGGTTCCCTAATCAGGATTTCCTTTGCACAATCAATGCCTGACATGCCGGGCATCTCAATATCCATGAAAACCACTTCTGTTTTATACTCGTCAAACAACGCCAGCCCGGATTCTCCGTCCGAGCCGACGGCTTTCACTTCAAATCCCGACTGGTTTTCAATAGCTGATTTAAGTATCTGAGCCATTTTTTCATTGTCGTCTACTATCAGTACGCTTATCATTCAATTAACCTTCACTGGCTTTCGGCGGACCTAAAATTTCTCTCAGTATTATTCCTTTCACCAAATCATTTTTTCCAATGGAAAATTTCATTTCTCCTGATGAGATTCTACGACCCGCCTGCTTTAATGCTCTTTCCTCTGCTAAAAGAATTTTAAGCTGTTTTTCCAGCATAATTTCCTGATTGGTTTTTCCTTCAGCCATATCATTTACCTGTTTTCTTAGATTCTGTACCATCGGTATTACTTGTTTTATCCATATCAGCTATTGAATCACGCATCTGGGTGTCGGCCATAACGTTTTTCATTTTATAATAGTCCATAATCCCAAGATTACCTTTTCTGAATGCTTCAGCCATTGCCTTTGGAATTTCCGCTTCTGCTTCAACAACCTTTGCCCTCATTTCCTGTACGGTGGCTTTCATTTCCTGCTCGCGGGCAAATGCCATAGCTCTTCTTTCCTCTGCCTTAGCCTGCGCGATTTTTTTATCCGCTTCTGCCTGGTCGGTCTGGAGCTGAGCCCCAATGTTCTTTCCAACATCAATATCAGCTATATCTATTGACAGTATTTCAAACGCCGTTCCGGAATCAAGTCCGGAGTTAAGCACTCTCTGTGATATAGAGTCGGGGTTTTCAAGTACTGCTTTGTGGGAGGCAGCTGAACCTATTGTTGTTACAACGCCTTCCCCTACCCTTGCAATAATGGTTTGTTCACCGGCTCCGCCTATCAATCTGTCAATGTTCGCACGTACGGTAACCTTTGCTTTGGCTTTCAATTCAATACCGTTTTTTGCGATTGCTGCTATCAGGGGTGTTTCAATAACTTTAGGATTTACACTCATTTTAACCGCTTCAAGCACATTTCTGCCCGCAAGGTCGATTCCGGTAGCAGTTTTAAATGTAAGCGGTATTTCAGCTTTCCCAGACGCAATGAGAGCATCTATAACCCTATCTACATTACCTCCCGCGAGATAGTGAGATTCAAGCTCGTTTATTGTTACCTCAAGCCCTGCTTTACTCGCTTTGATCATAGGTTTGATTATCCTGGCGGGCACGACGCGTCTAAGCCTCATGCCAACAAGATTCATCAACCCGACTTTAACACCTGCGGCTGCCGCTGATATCCATAATCCCAGCGGTACCAAACTAAACAATACTGACAGAAATAATACTATAGCGATTATTACAATTAATATTACTAATGCTGCTTCCATAACTATTCCTCCTTACTTTCTATAACATCTACAACTATTCGTCTCCCGACGACTTCCGTTATTTTTATGTCCGAATCTTCTTCTATGTATGCTCCCTTTGTAACCACATCAAGCCGCACCCCGTCAAACTGTCCTATGCCGGCGGGTCTTAGCATTGAAATCGCCTTGCCTTCCCTGCCAAGAAATACTTTCATGTCCTCAACTGCCGAGAAGCCCTTTTTCTTACTCAAAGAATCTCTGTGAACAAGTTTTTTAGACAATCTGCCTTTGGTTGCCGATCTGACTACAAGTATTATTACTATGGCAAGAACCAACAGTAGTATCAAGAACAGTACAAGAGCCTCAATAAAAGTGTTTGCAGTCATAATTATTCCCACTACGAAAAGTATGATGCCCAGAATTCCCATTATTCCGAATCCCGGTATGAATATTTCCGCTAAAAGAAATACTAACCCCAGGACCAAAAGTGTAGCTTGCAACAATTCGATGTTGCTTATGAAGCTGAATATACCCATGTTTTAGCCTCCTTCCGTAATAGTATTTTACCCTTTTATATTATTCATTTATCTTTTATCTTGTGAAATATACGTTATTGCATATTAAAACCACATATAGCAACCTTTCCACCGCAATAATCATCAGGAAACTTTTGGTACGTTGAATGTGAAAACCGTTCCCTTTTTGCCTGTTGTAAACTTTATGTCGCCGCCATGCTCTTTAAGTTTGCGTTTTGACACTGCCAGGCCGATTCCCGATCCCATGTTTCCCTTAGTCGTAAACCCCAGGTCAAAAATCATTTCGACGATATTCTTCGGAATCCCCGTGCCGTTGTCTTTTACTTTGAATACATAATTTCTTATATCTTCTTTCAAAGATACGAGAATCTTACCATCTTTAACTTTTTCAGCTGCATGTATGGCGTTATCTATAAGGTTCCCAAGTATCCCACATATGTCCCAGGGCTTCATGGCAGGTTTTTCCAGACGTGTTGTAGATATTATATTAAATGTTATATTTTTACTATCGCAGGTTGTTTCCTTAACCTGTAGCAATGCGTTGATAGCGGGGCTCTTTGTTTTCATAATCCTGTTCACAGACTGTATTTCTTTGTATATTTCTTCCATGTATTCAGAAGCTTCCTTGTGGTTATCCATTTCTATCAAACCATGAATGATTTGAATATGATTGAGAAAATCGTGGCGCTGCTCTCTCAATGTGTTATTTAAGTCTGATGTTTTATCATAGGCTTCCAGAAGGGTTTTATAATCTTTTTGCATTACAATAGCCCCTGCCCTGATCTTTAGAATACTGAAGCAAACAACAAGCGCAACGATGACGAGGACAACGGCCGCCACCATGGCGAGCTGCATCTGCATTGAAATATCGCTCACAGTCGCCAGCACATAAAAAACTCCCGCAGCTATAGCAGTTCCAAGCGCCAAAACGATACCTGTGTAAATAAGGGGCCACTTTCCTGTGAAAACAGTTAGATTCTTATTCCTTTTATTGTTCATAAGCACCCTTTCCCAACAAAGACATTATACTACAAAACATATGCTTGAAAAACCGGTTGATTAATTATAAAACAATCTGTATATTGACTGGATGTATTGGTATATATATCATTACCACAGTCGGAGGATTTATTATGAAGACATTTAACCACGGTGGGAAGGTTTGGAAAAATGACAACCCTGATCAATATATGGACTTCTCAGCTAACCTGAACCCGGCAGGCCCTCCAAAAGAAATGCTAGAGGGAATGATTGCCGGAATCAGGGATATTCAATATTATCCTGATATCTCAATGAAAACAGCCTCATCCGGCATTGCTGATTTCCTCGGAGTAAGAGAGGAAAGCCTGCTTCCCAGCAATGGTGGCATCTCAGCATTGTTCCTGACCGGACTTCTGTTGCAACCGGATACCGTTAATATTCTTCAACCCTCCTTTGTGGAATATGAGCATGTTGCCTTTCTTTACAAAGCACATGTCAACCATATAAATATATTGTCAGAAAGGCATGAAATATGCTTTGACCCGGAAGCCATTAAGGCACACATAACTAAAAACAGTATTACCTATATATGCAATCCGTCAAATCCGCTTGGCTGCATCATAAAGAGGAAATCCCTTGAGAAAATTCTTGAAACAGCTGCGCTAAGCAAAGCTTCTGTTGTAATCGACGAAGCTTTTATAGATTTCATTCCCGAAGCATCTATGAGAGAATACATCTATGAATATCCAGGGTTGTTCATTGCCGGGTCCTTGACTAAAATATTCGCTGTTCCTGGGTTAAGGCTGGGATATCTTTTGTCCCATCCCATGAATATTGAAAAACTGAGAAACATACAGGCACCTTGGGTTTTGAATTCCTTTGCCGTTAATGCAATTAAGGCGCTTTCTCTTCTGGATGGATATATGAAAAAAAGTCTTTCTGACAATCAGCTGGAAAGAGACCTTCTGAAAAGGAGCCTGGAATCCATAGGTTTTTTTGTTTTTGACAGTTTCACGAATTATCTGTTTGTCGATTCAAAACCACTCGGAATAACAATTCCCCGTCTTGAGCACGAGCTCGGGAAAATAAATATACTGATTAGGAGCTGTTCTGATTACCATGGCCTTGACGAATACTTCGCAAGGATTGCTGTAAAGGATAGAAAAAGTAATAATAAACTGATACATGCATTGGCAAACTACTTTCGACAAGGAGAATAAAATGCAAGGAAAATCATTAATGATACAGGGTACGGCTTCGTCCGTTGGGAAAAGTCTATTGACCGCTGGTTTCTGCCGAATATTTATGCAGGACGGACATCGGGTTGCTCCCTTTAAATCCCAGAATATGGCGTTAAACTCTTTTATAACAAAAAGGGGGAAAGAAATGGGTCGGGCCCAGGTCGTACAGGCTCAGGCTGCAGGTATCGAGCCAACCGTAGAGATGAACCCAATACTCATTAAACCCACCTCAGATAAAAAGGCACAGATTATTTTCCGCGGAGAAGTTCATAAAAATATGAATGCTGCTGATTTTTTTGCTTTTAAGCCAACCTTGAAAGGGGAAATTAAAAAAATCTATAATACCTTGGAAGGCAAGTATGATTACATTCTCATAGAGGGTGCCGGAAGCCCGGCGGAAATCAATCTTAAAGAAAATGATATTGTGAATATGGGTATGGCAGAAATAGCCAATGCTCCGGTAATACTGGTGGGAGACATTGACAAGGGCGGTGTTTTCGCATTTTTAACAGGAACCATACAGTTATTGACTGAAAGCGAGAGGAGAAGAATCAAAGGCGTTATTATTAACAAGTTTCGCGGTGACATCGAATTACTTCGACCCGGATTGAAAATGCTTGAAGAAATAATACACAAACCTGTCCTTGGCGTAATTCCGTATATGAACATAGACATAGAAGATGAGGATATCGTTACAGAACGTCTTGAAAAAACCAAATCAGCAGCCTTATCTGATGTAAATGTCGCCGTAATAAGGCTTCCCCACATGTCTAATTTCACTGATTTTAATATTATCCCTTTACAGAATAATACTGCTCTTCAATATGTTGAGAACCCTGCAGATTTCGGCAATCCCGACATCGTAATTCTTCCGGGCAGTAAAAATACAATCGAAGATCTCATATATATTAAATCCATGGGTTTTGATACTCTGATTAAAGAGCATGCTTCCTCCGGAAAATTAGTGATAGGAATCTGCGGTGGTTATCAGATGCTTGCCAACAAACTTCGGGACCCACATAGAACAGAATCCAATATCCCTGTCATAGATGGTCTCGGGTTACTGGACATGGATGTTGATTTCATGAAAGAAAAAACCACTGCCCAGGCAGTTGGTGAGCTAGTAACCAACGGGCAGGAATATTTTATCGACTTAGGCAATGTAATGCTTGAAGGTTACGAAATTCACATGGGTGAAAATATATATGGGAAAGATGCGATTCCCTGCATTAGAATAACATCAAGGAATAACTGTATAAGTGACGTGATTGATGGTGTCTGTAATAGAGACGGTAATGTTTTCGGAACTTATATGCATGGTGTTTTTGACAATGGCAGCCTTCTGAGAGGTCTTCTAAACAACATTCGCCGGTTCAAGGGGCTTGAAGAATCAACCGAAAAAGTCATAACACTAAATGAATATCGCGAAAAAGAATTTGACAGGCTTGCCTTCGTAATGAGAAATTGTCTGGACATGGATTATATTTATAAAATTATTAATGGAGAAGTATGAACCGACTTTATTTAATAGCAGCCGCCTATATCATTGACTTGATTGCCGGAGACCCATATTGGTTTCCTCATCCAGTCCGTGGTATCGGGTATTTTATAGTTTTTCTGGAAAAAATTATACGCCGTATTTTTAAAACGGAATCTGCGTTAAAAACAGGCGGGGTAATTCTTCTGTTTATTACCTCAGGTATTTCCATGGCTTTGACATGGCTCATACTGAAACTGCTTTTTTTAATAAACCCCTTTCTTAGCGCGGCCGGGTTTGTTGTGCTTGCCTATACAACTCTCTCTGTACGGTGTCTGGCAAATGAATCCAACAAAGTGAAAAGTTCACTTTCCGATGGTCTTTACGCAGCAAGAAAACAAGTGGCAAATATTGTAGGGAGAAACACAAGCAGCCTTTCTCCGGAGGATATAATAAGGGCCGCAGTTGAAACCGTTGCCGAAAATACCACCGATGGCGTTATTTCCCCTCTTTTCTATTTATTCATAGGCGGACCGATTGCAGCGATGGGATTTAAGGCTGTCAGCACATTGGATTCCATGGTAGGCTATCAAAATGAAAAATACAGAAATCTCGGGTGGGCAAGCGCCCGCATGGACGATATTTTAAATTTTATCCCCGCACGCATTACCGGAATACTACTTGTAGCAGCAGCTTTTATACTAGAGCTAGATTACAGAAAAGCCTTTGCTATACTAAAAAGAGACCATGCCAACCATGAAAGCCCAAACTGCGCATGGAGCGAAGCAGCTGTGTCCGGAGCCCTTGGCATCCTCCTTGGAGGTACTCATGATTATGACGGGACAATCGTTGTTAAACCGTCAATTGGCGATGATACCCGCCAGCCAGTTGAGAAGGATATTTCAAAAACAAATAAGCTGATGCTTATATGTTCTGTCCTTGCAATAATATTGTTCTCAGCTATAACACTATTCTTTATTATTATATTTTAGCACTGCATTTTTATGCCCGATATCATATAGCAGATTATAACAATGCTTTTTAGGAGTTATTTCACATAGGAAGTCCGGATTGTGCAATGATTCCCGCTTTTCTCACATACTTTACACTCCCTTACTCAATACAGATATCTGAAATTGCTTTTTCGTACTTCTTCGCTATCTCTACAACATAACCATCAAGGCAGACTCTTTTATTTCCATGCCGTACCATACGGTATTTCTCCGTTAGTTCACTAAAACCCAGTTCATCTACTATTTTTCCGTTTGTTGAATTCAGGAATATTTGATATATTTCACCGGGTGTGTCACTAAGCTTGATTAAGTATTTCTTTCTATGGAGTCGTTCAAGTATAAATCCGTACAGATACCTGATTATTTCCCCGATTTTTTCTAGCTCTGAAAGACCTTTCTTTGTATATTTGCAACTTCGCCTGACAACAAATCCTTTTGGAAATTTTATTACCCTCCCAAGAACACCCGTGTCTTCAGACGTGGGATGAATTGGGGAAATTCACTTGTCCCGCTTAAAATCGCCTTAGTCTTAGTACCAAATATGGCACATAAATATCTGAAAAACAGTATATAATAAATGTAGTTGATGC